>JAFGIA010000280.1 GCA_016929795.1 Anaerolineae bacterium | reverse complement strand
GGTGGGCGCGCGTCGGCCATGTACCCCGGCATTAGCCAGGATTCAGTAGCCACCACCGTCGCTTTCCCGCTCGCCAAGAACAACTACAAGGGCAAGACGACCACCTTCTACATTCAGACGGTCGAGGCCGGCCAGATTTATGCCACCTACTCGATGAACGAAGGGGCCAATACGTACAAGATCGACCAGACCACGCTCCTGGATGGCCAGATGGCCACGTTCTCCCCCAGCGACATCGCCACGATGCCCACTGGCTGCTCCGACGCCACCTGCCTTGGCGCGGTCACCTTTACCTCGACCGTGCAGTTGGCCGGTATTTACGTCGAGCACAACACGACTGATAGCCCCGCCCAGATCCTGATGGGTACCCGTGGCTTTGCCCCCGGCGACTTTGACGACACCGTCGTAGTCCCGAATGTAAAGAGCCTATGGAAGGGACGCACCACCGGCATCCAGATCATGAACGCTGGCGCTGCACCCTCAACCATCACCTTCACGCTCGCTTACCAGGCCGGCACGGCTACAGGCGCCGATGGGGCGGAGGTCGTCTTCGAGGACGTTCCGGTAGGCGCTTCTGTCACCTACTTCCCCGGCAACCACACCGCCGATGACACCCTGCTTGGCCCATTCGGCGGCGGCGGCGCGGACGAGTTCCTCGGCGCGGCGACCATTACCTCTGATCAGGACATGGTCGCTATCTGCAGTGAGAACGACTTTGCTGCGGCCACCGTCACCAAGCAAACCACGTATGCGGGCTTTGCCCAGGCAGCCGGCACCAATACCGTGCTGTTCCCACTGGTCAAGGAAGAGTATAACAATAGCACGACCGGCTTGCAGATCATGAACGTTGGCGCCAACGCCGTGACTCTGTCCGCTGACTATGTCTTTAACAACGGTTCCTTCACGGTGGACGAGGACAGCACCGGCGCTGTCATCACCGTCGCCCCTGGCGCGGCCTTCACCTTCTACGGCGTGACCGTCTACTGGAGCGGCACCTATGATACCTACCATGGCGGCTACGGCGCCGTGACCGTCAACGCGACCGGCACCGGCACGCCAATGATCGTCGGCATTGCTCAGGAAGCTGTCCGCATCGGCGGCACAGGCTACCTGGACACCAAGAACTATGAGGGCTTTAACCAGTAAATCCCTTTACTGGAGACCTCGTTGGTGACACAGTAGCACTGTGACAAACAACACGCAAGGGGCTACGCGCAAGTGTAGCCCCTTGATATTTTGAAAATATGGGATTGAGAAAATGTATCTGAAGAAAGCGTGTGTCTACTTGGTGTCCTCTATACTCTTGTGTGGAGCGCTGGTCGCCGTCGTGAGCTGCAAAGGCCCCGAGCCAACCACAAGTCCCGTTTCTACTCCTCTCTCTCCCCTCGCCACGCCTCCCACTGTCCAGTTCGAGAGTCCACTCCAGGCCCCTGAGATTCCCGGGCCGGCTTTTGCCATTGATCGCCCGCTTCAGGGGGGTGTAGCGCGCATCACCGGGCAAGGCCCGGCGGGTATCCCAATCGTTGTGGTTGATGTCACTCTGACTGGCCAGCAACTGGGCCAGGGATTTATTGACGAAGAAGGACGCTTTGATATCGAGCTGGCCGAGCCCTTGGTGTCTGGTCACCGGATTGGGTTGATGGCCGGAACAACCCAACAAATGAGCCCAGAAGAGGTTCAAGCCTACTTGCAGCAACTCTTGCGTTGGAAAGGTGAAGGAGCCAGGGACTTGCCTTTTATTGGCCTGTTGCTCGATACTGCCATGGCCGAGTAGTACCGCCGCAAAACAGGCAGTGTGGGAGCAGGAAACAAATCAGCACCGGCTCTTTTAAGCCGGTGCGTCGTTGTGAACAATAAAAACCCAAGCCAGGGATGACGTCCCTTTTCTTCTGCTTGAGGCTTGGGTTTTATGGCCCCACCGAGATCATCTCCCTAAACCCCTCGAACGTCGCCGGGCCGATGCCGGGCACATTCTGGATGTCCTCGATGGTCTCAAATGGCCCATTCGCCTCGCGGTACTCTAAAATGCGCTGCGCCGTCGTCGGCCCGATGCGGGGCAACGTCTCTAGCTCCGCCGCCGTGGCGGTGTTGATGTTGACCACTGCCCCTTTCTGTCCACCGCCCGACTCACCTCCCGAAACCACCGGGGGTGGATTCGCCTCTCCCTTGTGCGGCACGTAAACCTGCTGTTGGTCGCGCAGCTCGACGGCCATGTTGATGTGGTCCAGATCGGCGTCGGCGGCCGCACCGCCAGCGGCGTTCACTGCATCCTGGACAATGCTGCCCGAGGGCAATTCGTAGACGGCCGATTGCTGCACCGCCCCGCTGACATAGATCCGGATCGGCGCGGGGGTGGGAGTATGGAGCGGCGTCGGGGTGGGCAGAGGCGTGGAGATGACGATGGGGGTGTTCGTCTGCGGGCGCGGGGTAAAGTAGCCGATCACGCCGCCGACGACGAGACTGACCACCGAGCAGAGGATGACGAATCCCCGGCGCTGCGCGGATCCCTGACTCATCGTCGCCTCCATCGCTGCCTCCATCTGAACTCTCTAGCAGCCTGTCGGAGAATCCTGTAGCCTAGGGCCTTGTGCCCGTTTTTTACCTGTTTTTGAGCTATTTTGCTGCTCACAGGCCGCCCACGAGGGGCTAGACTACGTCTCTCCGACAGGCAGGCTGCCAGCCTGCTAATTCACGCTGCCTGTAACACCTCCAGCAGCAATCGCACGCTGTGCTCCACGTCCCCCTCGTCTACCATCTCCGAGGGGGAGTGCACGTAACGGCAGGGGACCGAAAGACAGCCCGCCGGCACGCCCGCGCGCACCAACTGCATGGCCGAGGCGTCGGTCGTGCCTCTGGGCAAAATTTCCAGTTGATAGGGGATGTGCGCTTGCTGCGCCTGTTGCACCAGCAAATCCTTCACCGCCGGGTGGGCGATCATCCCTGCGTCCTTGACCTTGACCGCCGGACCTTTGCCCAGCTCCACCGCCATTGGATAGCTCTCCGGCGTGTCGCCGGTTCCCGTCACGTCCACGGCGATAGCCAGGTCGGGGTCAATGCCGTAGGCAGACGTGCGCGCTCCTGCCAGCGTCGTCTCTTCCTGAGAGGTAAATACAAAATATACATCGTGCGGCGTCTGCTCCAGCCGGCGCAGCGTCTCGATCAGGATGGCGCAACCAATACGGTCGTCCATCGCCTTGGCGATCAATCGCGTGCCCTGCGCAGCGAAGGGACGCACGAAAACGGCGCTATCGCCCACGCCAACGGGACAATCGTCGCGGCTCGTGGCGCCCACGTCAATGTAAAGTTGCTCGAGCTCGGGAATCTTGCTGGCATTCTCCCGCTTTCGATCTACGCCGATGACGCCCACGGTCCCATCGGCAAAGGCCACCCGCGCCCCGATACAGGTGAGCGCGTACACCCCGCCGACGCCCGTGAAGCGGGCGAATCCCTTCTCGTCTATAAAACTCGCCATCACGCCGATCTCGTCCATATGCGCGGCCAGGATGATGCGTTTGCCCTCCCCGCCTTGCTTGCGGACGACCAGGCTGCCTAGCGCATCCACCCGCATTTCGTCGGCCCGGGACTCCACTTCGGCGCGAATGACGGCTCGAATCTGACTCTCGACCCCTGAAGGACCGTAGGTCTCTGTCAACTTGCGGATCAACTCTCTCATCAGTTCTATTCTCCTTCTCTTCTCAGTGTCCGGCGCGTAAGGCGCGCAAGGGACTCGCGCATTAGT
>JAFGIA010000279.1 GCA_016929795.1 Anaerolineae bacterium | reverse complement strand
CGCCGCGATGGCCGCCCATCCCCTGCCTGTGGCGGGGAGCTGCGGCCCGGTCACTATCATCAATATACCATTGCCCACCCCTGCGGTGGCGAAAATCACCGCCGAGGATTGCACGGGCGACACACGTCTCATCACGCCTGTCCCAATAATGATATAGATCGCATAGAGGAGCGCACTGCTAACCGCCAACAGGATGCCGGGGGCCTGGCCCGTCAATGGACCCACCGCGAGGGCAGTTCCGGTCAGAGCCAGGCCGAGTGCCAGCCATTTGATGCCTGTGAGGGGCTCGTGCAGCAGCAGTGCGGCGAGCAGCGCCACAAAAATCGGATAGAGGTAGAGCAGCAAAGCCACCAATCCCGCCGAGGCATACTTCAAAGCCTCCAGGTAGGCAAATGCGGCGCCGACGTAGCTGAGCACCCCCATGCCGATCAGTCGAAGCAGCACCGAGCCACGCGGCAGCCGCTCGCGCCGAACGGCAAGCAACGCCAGCGCCGGAACCGCCGCCAGCGCAAAGCGCAAGCAGAGGATCGTGAGCGCATCCATGCCGTCAGCATAGGCATAGCGACCAAAGACAGCGAGCGTACCAAATCCGGCGGCAGACGCTACCACCAGAATACTTCCAACGATGCGATTCATCCTTGTCAGTTCTCCATCAATGGCGAGTACGGTTCTGGCAGGTCGTCGGAGAAGCGAACGCTTCTCGTTCGTAGTAACGACTTCAGTCGTTTTTTTTACGGCTGAAGCCGTTACTACGAACCCTCTCCGACCAGGCTGCTAGCGAAAAGCGCGATAGTCCCCAGCATATAGCCTGGCCCTGGCGGAAGGCGTGACGATGGTCACCGACGCCGGCTTGACGGCCTGGACCAGCACCAGGCCGGGCAGCGTCACGATAAAGATTTCGCCCTCCTCGAGCACATAGTCGATCACGTCGCGCTGCTGCGTGATCCAAACGACGCCACGACGGCAGATGATGGCACGCCCGCGCTGGTCACCCCGCGCCTGCCACAGCGCCCCAACCTCCAGGTCCAGGTGGACCTGGCCCTCATCAAGATCGGCGGCAGCCCACCCCCAGCGCTGCTGCGGAAGGGCATTCAGACCCGCACCCAGACGCAATACAGACATGACACACCTCCATCGATAGGCATCTACCTGGCCCACCAGGTACGTCCCGACTCGCCTAATTGTAGTATACACCCCCCTGCGCCACCTGTACAGAGACACCCGTCGTGAATTGTGACCGTAACAGAACATCGCCTGGAAAACTGTACTGGTTCTGACAAGGGCCAACTGTACCTTGTGCGATACGCGCCTGGCCGCTATAATGGCGCCATGAAGGGTTCCAGGATCTACAAGTACGAGCGCATCGCTGACGACATTGCCCACCTGATCGACTCGGGCACGTTCCGCCCGGGAGACAGCATCCCGTCGCTGCGTGAGGTCAGTCGCCAACGCGGTGTGAGCATCACCACCGTGCTGCAAGCCTACTACCTGCTAGAGGCGCGGGGCCTGATCGAGGCCCGTGACCGATCCGGGTTCTATGTCCGTACCGTACAGCCCTCCGCTCTGCCCGAGCCCGACATCTCGGCGCCGGGGCCAGATCCTACCGAGGTCAGCGTGCGCGAGCTGGTGACCGAGGTCTCGCTTGCCGACACACGCCACCCCAACCTGGTCCAACTGGGCGCGGCCCATCCCAATCCACACCTGGCGGCGACCAAGGCCCTGAATCGGACCATCGCTTCGGTCGCCCGCAGCATGGGACATCGCAGCGGCATGTACGACTATGTGCCCGGCTGCGAAGTGCTGCGCGTGCAGATCGCCCAACGAGCCCTGGCTTCGGGCTGCAAGCTGGGCCTGGATGACGTCGTCATCACCACCGGCTGCACCGAGTCGATCAACCTCTGCCTGCGGGCCGTCTGCCAGCCTGGTGACACGGTGGCCATCGAGTCGCCCACGGGTTTTGATGCGCTGCTCAGCCTGGACGTGCTCGGCCTCCAGGCCCTGGAGATCCCCACGCATCCGCGCGACGGTATCAGCCTCGACGCTCTGCGGTTTGCCCTGGATCACCACCCGGTGAGTGCCTGCCTGATCGTAACCAACTATAACAACCCCCTGGGCAGTTGCATCCCCGACGACCACAAGCGCGAGCTCGTGGCCTTGCTCGCAGCGCGCGACATCCCGCTGATCGAGAATGACATCTTTGGCGAGATGCACTTTGAGGATCGCCGCCCGAGTGTCGCCAAGGCGTACGATGACAAGGGCCTGGTCATGCTCTGCTCGTCCTTCTCCAAGAGCCTGAGCCCTGGCTACCGGGTTGGCTGGGTGGTGCCCGGCAGGTTTATGGCTTCCATCCGCTGGCTCAAATACACCACCAGCCTGGCATCACCCACCCTGACGGAATACGCCATTGCCGAGTTTCTGGCGAGTGGCAGCTACGATCCCTACATCCGGCGCGTCCGGCGGATCTATGAGCAGTACGTCGGCGCCATGTCCCAGGCGGTCCGCCGTTTCTTCCCCCCAGAGTGCCGCCTGACCCGTCCCGGTGGCGGCTTTTTGCTGTGGGTGCAGCTCCCCGCGCACGTGGACTCGCTGCACCTATACCGGCAGGCACTCAGGGCGGGCATCGCCATCACCCCTGGCTATCTGTT
>JAFGIA010000278.1 GCA_016929795.1 Anaerolineae bacterium | reverse complement strand
TGTGCCGGAGATGTGTCCACCCTTCAAGTTTTCAGTGGGCGCAGGTCACGACCTGCGCCGGGCTAGATCTTTTATGCAGAACTCTCGTTCAGTTGTGTGTTCATCATCATCCTCCTTTCAGTCTTGGGCCCAGTATAGCCGTAAACCCACCGGCCTGTCATGTGGCGAAATATGTATTCAGAGATGTATCTTGTGGTATGCAGCGCAAGAAAAAAAGGCCCGGGATTTCCCGGGCCCTTCTCTGCTTGCGAGGGGAAAGGCTTACAGCAGGCCCAGCTCGCGCGCTCGGGCCACCGCTTCGGTGCGGTTGCGGACGTCCAGCTTATCAAAGATGTTGGCGGTGTGCCGCTTGGTGGTGCCGAGGGCGATGACCAGCTCATCCGCAATCTCCTGGTTCGAGCAGCCGGCGGCCATCAGGCACAGCACTTCCAGCTCGCGCTCGCTGAGGATGGCTGGCTCGGAGGCTTGAACCGCAGCGGGGCGGCCGCCTTCGACATCGAAGGCCGCCAGCAGTTTGCGGACGTATGGCAGGAGATCATCCCCTTGCCACTGCCCTATCGCGATCTTGAGCAGCGGCTCGATGCGCCTGCCTGCCTCGAGGAACGTGCGCACATAGCCTTCCGGTCGCGCCAGGCGCACGGCTTGCTTCAGCACCGCCAGCGCAGCACCGGTCTCTGCCTGCGCGTCCAGGGCCATCGCCCGCAGCGCAAGAACGCCGATCAAGTCCCCGTGCCGGCCTGTGGATTCCACGGCATCCTGCAGGCGTGACAACAGGCGCATGGCTTCCTCCACGCGGCCCTCCGCCAGGAGGATGCGCACCAGGGTAGAGTATTCGATCTCGTGCCAGAGATCGAATCTATCTTCTATGCCCAGCCCGCGTGTCTCGGCCCAACGACGAGCGTCGTCCAGCCTGCCCTGCTCCAGCCACAGCCTCGCCCGCGTGGCTCCCAGCCACGGCATGGAGGCCAGTTCGAGAGAATGGTGGCGCATCACCCGACCTGCCTCCGCGATGGCCCGATTCGCGCCAGGCACATCCCCCTCCGCCTGGAGCACCAGCGCCAGATAGAGGTGGCCACCCGCAACAGCATCCGCCACCCCCCACGTGGCAGCGGACTCGATCAGCTTTTCCGCATAGAACCTGACAGATGCGAGGTCGTTCCACTCCCGATAGACGCGTGCCAGGTCCGTGTACGCCTGCGCCGCCGCCGGGGACTTGTATCGGGTGGCTGTCTGCAGCGCTTCTTGATAGATCGCTTCCGCTTCGCGCAAGCGCCCCATGCACACGGCCAGCACGCCCAACGCGGCGTGTGATATGACCTCAAGCATGACGTTGCCGCTGGAGCGGGCCAGTTCCCTGGCCTCGACATAGGCACGCGCTGCCCCAGTCAAGTCGTTGTGCACCAGGCACCCGTCCCCCCAAATCGCCGCCAACTCACTCCGCACGGCGGCATCCATCTGCGGACAGAACTCGAGTGCCTGGCGCGCGAGCACAGCCGCGCGGCCTTGTTCTCCCCTCATGTTGCCAATCCAGGCCCGGATGGCAGCGATATGGCCCCGCATCTCCACCGGCAACGCGGTTGCGCTATCTGCTCCCCACTGCTGTTCGACCACCTGCAGTTGAGCTTCTGCCGCTTCCGATTCCGAAAAGAACAGGGCCCACGCATGGTAGATGCGCAGCCACGGGCGCGCGGAAAGCGATTCGGAGGGGAGTGCGCCAATCCACTCCTTGAGGATGGCCAGCTCGGCGCGCCGCACCATCGACCACGCGTTTTCCTCAACGATCTCGGCTGCCTGCTCGTAATCGCCGGCCAGCAGCGCGTGGTGAACCGCCTCGGCGATAAATCCGTTCTGCCCGTACCACTCGCTGGCGTGGCCGTGCAGCGCGGCAATCTGATCCGGCTGCGAGGCAGCTTGCAGCATCCCCCTCAACACATCGACGAACAGGTGGTGATAGCGATACCAGTGCCGCGCATCATCGAGTGGGACCAGGAAGAGATTGGAACGTTGGAGATAGTCCAAGATCCCTCGAGACCCAGAGGCCGCATCTCCTTCGCCACTGCTGCCGGGTTCTCCCGCTCCCCGGGCCAGGATCGTTTCACACAGCGGGGCGCACATCCGCTCCAGGATCGATGTTTGCAGCAGAAACTCGCGCACGGCATCCGGCTGGCGGCTGAGAACCTCTTCAAAAAGATAGTCCACGATGTAGTGGTGGCTGCCGCTGAAAGCGCGGATGAATTCCGCGGTGCGCTCCGGACTGCACCCCTGCAGCGACAACGCCGCCAACTGCACCCCGGCCGCCCACCCCTCGGTACGCGCATCGAGCGCCGTGATCTGCTCGGCGGGAAGGTTCAGTCGATGCAGGGAGTTGAGAAAGGCTTCCATTTCCGCAGGCGTAAAGCGTAGATCGCGGTCACGGATCTCGGTCATCCGCTCGCGCACGCGCAGCCGCGGCAGCGGAAAAGGCGGGTCGGCGCGGCTGAGCACCACCAGATGCAGGTTCGCCGGCGCGCGGCGCAGCAAAAAGACCATCGCCTCCTGGATGGGTTCCGAGGTGATCACGTGATAATCGTCCAGCACCAGGAGGATCCGCCGCTCCACCACGGCGAGGTCATTGACTAAAGCATGGGCAAATGCTTCAGGCGACTGAGGCGTCATGGGGAACGCTTCCGGTGCCGGCTGCGTCACCTGAGGTCCGAGCGCCTTTTGTAGAGCAGCCACGACGTAGGTGAAGAAGCGGAGGGGGTCGTTGTCGCCCTCGTCCAGCGAAAGCCAGGCGGACGGGGCCCCGGCCCTGTCGAGCCAGTCGCCAACTAAAGTCGTCTTGCCATAGCCTGCTGGCGCGACGACGAGGAACAGCCGATGGCCTTGCCGCAGACCCTCGTCGAGGCGCTGCGTCAGGCGAGGCCGTGCCACCAGACTCGAGACTGGACGCGGCCTGTGCAGCTTGGTCGCGAGCAGAGTGGAAAGCATGGACGCCCCCTACGCCGTGCATCCCGGCTGGACACGCTTTTCAACTCGGTGCTATCATACCACAGAAAAAGCGCTCCGGCAAGTACTCACCTGGCGGCCTTTATCCCTGCAGGGGTGTCGTCCACCATGGCGGAGGGGTTGTCACTGCGCGAGGCGGTACAATGACAACCCACCAATCCATGGATCTATCCGCGCGCGTCCCCTTCGCGCCCCAGAAAAATCCGTCCTGCATTCGCCACGTACTCGGGCAGCCGGCGCCACGTGTCCACGTTCGTCGCCTTGCGCCACAACTGCCGGGGTCGCAGATAAAAGCGCCGGTTCGCCTCGCGCCACTTGCGCTCCACCAGATCTGGCGGCAGCGACGGCAGCTCGTAGCGCGCCTTCTCGTCGTGGATGGCGTAATCGCGCCAGTCCATGCTGTACAGCTTGCCGTCGCGCCGCGCAATCTCCCACAGCTCGGTACCCGGATAGGGTGCCGCGATCATAAAATTTGCCATGTCGGGCTCCAGCTCCAACGCGAACCGGATCGTATCTTCCATCGACACTTCCGTGTCCGCCGGCAGGCCAAAGATGAAAAAGCCCATCGTTTGCAGGCCCGCGGCTTTGGCATAGCGGAACGCCTGTCGCACGTCGTCCAGCGTCTGACGCTTCTTGATCGCGTCGAGCACGGCCTGGTTGCCACTCTCCACGCCAAATCCCACCCGCTTGCAGCCCGCCTGCCTCATCAACTGGAACAGCTCGGCGTCCGTGTGGTCGACGCGCATGCCGTGCACCGTCACCCATGGGACGTGTGTCAGCCCCTGGTCGATGAGCAAGCGGCAGATCTCTTTGGCGCGCTCCAGCTTCAGGTTCCACACATCGTCAGTGATGCCAATCTCTGTCGCGCCCATCTCTTCCACCAGGTAGCGCCACTCGGCGACGACATCCTCAGGCGACCGCGCCCGCCAGGTATTGCCTGTGATCGGCTTGGAGCAGTAGATACACTGGTAGGGGCAGCCGCGGCTGGTGACGATCGTGTACGCCCTGGCGTGTGGGTCCAGACCGTCCGTCAGTGGTTGCAGGTTCGTGTAGCGGTCGATCTTGAACAGGTGATAGGCAGGCCAGGGAATGCTCTCCACGTCCTGGCGCAGCCGGCGTGGCGGGTTGTGGACCGTTTCCCCTTCCAGGTTGCGATAGGTGAGGCCGGGGATGGTAGACCAGGGGGCGTCGGGGAGACGGCGGTTTGGGATTCGCGATTCAGAATTCGGGAGTCCGGTTTGATCGAGGGCCTGAAGGATTTCGACGAGCGTTTCTTCCGCCTCGCCGCGCACGACGAGGTCGACCTCATCGCGGGCGATCGATTCGTCGGGCATGAGCGTCAGGTGCGGGCCGCCCAGGATGGTGACCGCGCCCTGTGCCCGGGCCAACGTGGCAGACTCCCATGCCTCATAGATCAGGGGCGTGGGGCTGGAGATGCCCACCACGTCGTAGCGTTCCCGCGCCAGGTGAACATCGATCGTCTCCTCCTCGACCTCGGCGTCGAACAGCGTCACATCGTGGTAGCCGGCGGCGAGCAGCGCCCCCGCCAGATAGCCGAGCCCCATGTGGATGTGCTTGCGCGAATTCCACACGCTCGATTTTGGACTGACCAGCAAGATCTTCATACCTCACTCCCACCTGCATCTGCACAAGCCTGTGCCGCGTGAGGGCGCATTCTAGCACAGAACAGGGGAAAAGACCAAACAGGCTGCTATCGCCGCCGCCCTGGCAGCAAACTCGGCGCGCGACAGCTCGCCTTGCGCCCACAGCGCCCACGCCAGCAGGCGGTGCGCTTCCGCGGCATCAGGGTCCTGGCGCAGCGCCCGGCGCGCCTCCTCGATCGCCTTGTCATAGCGCCGCAGCGCAATCAGATCGGCGGCACGTTGCAGGTGGTTCACTCCAGGAGAGGATGTCGGCATGTGTATTACTCTCCACCGAGCAGGAGACGATCAAAAAAGTCGACGACGCGTGCCTCGTACTCTTTGCGGCGCGCCGCCCAACGCTGCTCTCAAGAGTTACAGCATGCGCCCCCCCACGATCACACCGTCTACCAGGTTCGTCCCAAACCGGTACCCCAGGTGCTGATAGGAGGGCACGTCGAGCAAGATCAGGTCGGCCCGCTTGCCCGGCTCCAGGCTGCCCACTTGCGCGCCGAGACCGAGCGCATGGGCCGCGTTGATCGTCGCCGCACTGATGGCCTCTGCGGGTGTCATGCCCATGTAGCGGCACGCGAGCGCGATCATGAGCTGCATATTCTCGCACCAACAGGTGCCCGGGTTGCAGTCGGTCGCCAGTGCCACGGCGCCACCCGCGTCGATCAATGCTCGGGCGGGCGTATAGTCGCACTGTCCGAGGCCAAAGGGCGTGCCGGGCAGAGCAACGGCGATGGTGTCTGAGCGTGCCAGGAGCGCGATCTCGTCTGGCGGCGTGCACACCAGGTGATCGGCCGACGTGACGCCCAGCTCCACGGCGAGGCGCGTGCCGCCGAGGGCCTTGAACTCGTCGACGTGGATCTTGCACCCCATCCCGCGTGCGCGCGCCGCTTCCAGTACGCGCCGCGACTCGGCTACAGAAAAGGCGCCTTCCTCGCAGAACACGTCACAAAAGGCGGGAGGATTGTCTCTTCGCGCCACCGCCGGGATCATCTGGTGCACCACCACGTCCACATACTCGTGCCCCCTGTCTCGATACTCGGCCGGCACGGCGTGTGCACCCAGGAAGGTCGAGACAATCATCGCCGGTGTCTCTTCCGCCAGCCTGTGGATCGCGTCCAACTGCTTCATCTCGTCCTCGATCGCCAGGCCATAGCCGGTCTTGATCTCGACCGTCGTCGTCCCGTGCAGCAGCATCTGCTCCAGGCGCGGCCGTGTCTCGGCGACGAGCTGATCTACGGTCGCCTCGCGTGTGCGGCGCACCGTGTTCATAATGCCCCCGCCAGAAGCCATGATCTCCATGTATGTAGCTCCGGCGACCCGCATCTCGAACTCGGCGGCGCGCTCACCGGCCCATACCAGGTGCGTGTGCGGATCGACCAAGCCGGGCAGCACGACGTGCCCCCCGGCATAGAGCGTCTGTGTGGCCCGCACCTGGCTGCGCAGCTCGTCCGACGGCCCGACGTCGAGCACCCGCCCCCCGCGGATGGCGACCGCCCCGTCAGGGATGACCCCCAGCTCGGCCATCGCCGCGCCACGCTTGGGTCCTTCCGGCGAGGCCACGGTCACCACCTGTGCTGCGTTATACACCAGCAGATCTGCCTGCATCCTAACCTCCATCCGGGTGCCTGTCGGCACCCTTGCGCCCCTGGAGCAACTCGATCGCGTGCGGCAGTGCCGGCAGGATCGTCTGCAGAGTCTCGCGCACCGCCTTCGGGCTGCCGGGGAGATTGACGATGAGCGTCTGGCCGCGGATGCCTGCCACCGCGCGCGACAGCATGGCGTGGGGGGTGATCGCCAGGCTGGCAGCGCGCATCGCCTCGACCAGGCCTGGCGCCTCGCGCTCCACCACGTCGCGTGTCGCTTCCGGCGTCACGTCGCGCAGCGCAAAGCCAGTGCCGCCGGTCGTCAACACCAGGTCGAGCCTCATCTCATCAGCCCATGCGCCCAAGATCGCGGCAATCTCGTGCCGCTCATCAGGCACAATCTCCTCGCGCACCACCTGCGCGCCGAGCCGGGCGACCACCATCTCGCCGATCGCCGGTCCACTCAGATCCCTGTACTCTCCCCGCGCTCCGCGGTCACTCACCGTCAAGATCCCAACCCGTATCATCCCCCGAATCCCGATTCCCCAATTCTTGGCGTATCTACTCAATAATCGGGGGTTGGGGTGTGTGCGATCACCGCACACACCCCAACTTTCGCCCCGACTTGAGATGGTACCCCCATTCTCTACAACTGCGCAAAGTACGAATCACACGCCGCGTCGATCAACTGTTTGGACAGCGCCGGCTGCGTGCTCAGGTAGGCCGCGATGTCCTGGATCTGGTCGAGCAGATCGCGTGGATGGCACGAACGGAGATGACGGTTGGCGGCGATATAATGCTTCTGCATCAGGTAGACGAATGCCTCTGGCGGCAGATCGACCCCACGCGTCGCGCACTCGCGCTGCAAGATCTGGAAATAGATCTTTTCATCCGGATAGTCCACCTTGATCTTGTGCCGGATGCGCCGCAAGAATGCATCGTCCACCAGGTCACGTGGATCGAGATTCGTGGAAAAGACAATCAGCTCGTCAAAGGGGATCTCGATCTTTTTTCCGGTTTGCAGCGCCAAAAAGTCAACGCGCAGCTCCAGGGGCACGATCCAGCGGTTCAGCAGGTCCTGCGGGCGCATCTGCTGCCGACCAAAGTCGTCGATCACGAACAGGCCATTGTTGGCCTTCATTTGCAGCGGCGCCTCGTATGTTTTGGCGATCGGATCATAGATCAGGTCGAGGCTGCTCATCGTCAGCTCGCCCCCGACAATGATCTCCGGCCGGCGGATCCGCACCCAGCGCGGATCCGTGCGCGGGGTGCCGACGGCGGGGGGCCTGGCACGCGCATCTGCCGCTGCCGGTGGATCGATGCGCTTGTGATTCATCTCGTCGAACACGCGAATGATCTGGCCGTCGACAATGATCGCGTAGGGGATAAAGACCGCCCCTTTGATCATGCGGATGATGCTCTTGGCGACCACGGTTTTGCCGTTGCCAGGCGGGCCGTAGAGAAAAAGAGAGCGCCCAGAGTTGACGGCAGGCCCTAGCTTGTTGACCATTTCGCCGCTGAGGACCAGGTGTGAAAGGGCCTGGCGCACGTCGTTCGGGCCCACGCGCAGCTCGCCCATCGTCTGCCGCCTGACCATCCCGTTATAGTGCATGAGGGGCACCGGCGCCGGGCCGACGTACTGGTCGCGCTCGAGTGCCTCGACCGCGCGGTTGCGTCCCTTGTCCGAGATGCTCCACTGATAGCCTCTCTCCCCAAATCCCTTCGACCCCGAGATCTCGGCCAGCTCCTCGCGCTTGATAAAGTCGAGCGCCACCTCCATCACCCCGACAAAGGGCAACGCCAATGTCTCGGCGATCTCGACACTGCTCATGTCACTCTTGTAGTACATCAGCTTGAGCGTAAGATCGGCGATAAAGCCGAGATTAAGCTCTGTGTCTTCAATCGAGCGCGGTTCCGGGATGAATTGTTCCACGGATCCGCTGCTGGCTGCCTTGCTGCTCACTCGCTACTCCTCCAAAAAGACCCGCCAGGGGCCGTCGATCCCATCTTCGGTGACACCATAGTAGACGTGCAGCGTGCCATCGGGCGCTCGCTGTACCAGGTCGTAGCGCACCTTGCCCGCCCTCTTGGACGAGTTCCAGAGGCCCAGGCCTTCATGGACGTCACTCCACTTGACATCGCTCTCCTGCACCGGGCTGCTTTCGTGTTGCGTAATCGCATACCGCCACAGCTTGCGCGCCGACGAGCGCGTCACGTTGCGCACGATGGCCCCGTTGCGCAGGTCCTTCATGACGTGATACTGGGTGCCTTTGCGCTCATCCGTCTCGACGATTTCGACGCCTGTGCGCGGTGCTTCAAACCCATCTCTGGTCGGCTCGACGGACGCCACCTCTTGTACGGCCAAAACCGGCTCTTCGGCCTGCACCGCGTGCTTGACCAGGGCGACGATCTCGTCACGCATCGCCATGTTTGTCTCGGATTCTTGTCGCAAGTAGATCTTGGTCCCCTCGAGGGCATACGGCACATCTTCGCCCCCCGGCACACTGATCTGGAGCACCTGTCTGCCTTGACTCTCCACGAGATTGATGTCGACGTCGAGGGGAGGCGAAATCGTGCGCTGGATCTCTCCCTTCAGGGTCGAGATCGCGGTATCAGGGTCTGTCACGCCTGCCGGTAGTGCTTTCGGGTCGGACTTGACGCCGATGTACACCGTGCCACCATTCGTGTTGGCCATCGCCACGACGTCGCGCAAAACAGCGTGCAACCGCCCACCCTGCTTGGTCATGCTCTCGTGGAACGACTGGACGATGCTCGGCCCCTCCTCGCGCGCCGCCTGGATGTGGTCGAAAGGCGCCTGTGCTGGCCGGTAGGGCCGGGTCCGCGAAAAGTCATCGCCGGCAAACACGGCCTTGATCGCCTCAAAGGTTGGCTCAGGCAGGAGAATCTCGGTCACGCGCTCGCCCCAGCCAAGACGGTTCTGGTCCCGCGGCTTGCCGATCAGCCTGTGTGCGTCAGAGCCCTGAATACAATGCATCCGGCGCGGATACTCGGGCTTGCGCCCGCTGAAAAACGACGCCGTCGTGCGCCGCCCACGCTTTTCGAGATCGGTTACTTCCAGCGCGTAAAGGTGTGAGTCCTGGGTGTAGGCAATGCGCGTCTGCCCCCCAAAGTCGAGGCCGCGCAGCGCCACACCGTGGCTCGAGTTCGCATGCGCCGCAATTGCCAGTCCACCCGCCTGAGCGATCAGGCGGTACGCTGTGAGCACGTCGGCCGTGGCGCCCACCTCGGTCGCCCCTTCGTCCAGCAGTTGGGGCGGCACGTTGAGCTCGATCAGGAGATGTTCCAACATGCGCAAGTCCGTTTCCGGAGCAAATACAGCCAGCACGTGGAACCCCAGTGTTGCCGTGAACTCGAAACCCGGCAGCACCAAAATCTTGTTTCCAAGCCGTCGATACTCGTCCAATTGGCGCTGCTCGTCGGGCTGAATACGGCCCAACTGTTTCAATAGGCCGAGTTTTTCGATCTCGGCCTGCAATGCAGCGCAGCCAGCCACTGTGTTGTGGTCTGTAATCGCCAAAATATCCAATCCCTGCACCTCGGCCCGGTGTAACAAATCTAAATATGTCACGCCGGGATCCTGCCAGTCGTCTGACGCTGGCGTGTGGAGATGCAGGTCCATCTTGTACCACTGCATCTTGCCTTTCTTCTTTTTAGTCACGTCTACTCCTCAATATAGTTTCTAGCAAGCCGCCTAGCTCTCCTCTACGCTCTCCTCCAACAAGCTCTCAATTCGTTGCAACAATTTCACACGGTCAAATGGTTTCTCGATAAAGCCGTTGGCCCCCGCCCCACGGCACCGGCGCGTCTGATCCTCGGCCGACATCATCAACACCGGCGTGGAGGCGACTCCCGGATCAGGATGAGATCTTAGCTGGCGCAGCACCTCCACCCCATCACGCTGCATCAGCCGCACATCCATCATCACCAGGTCCGGCCGCTCACGGGCTATGTCTTCGATGGGATCGGCCCAATTCTCGGGCTTGATGCCCTGATAGCCTTCAAAGCCCAATAGGGTGATGAGCAGATTGGTTCCCGACGGATCGTCATCAACGACGAGTATTTTGGTCACCGGCGCCTCCCTGCTTGGTATTATTCCTCAGGCGCGGTTGTGCTGTCGCGCAGCGCCGCGTCAAACACTTGATCCACCATGTCGACAAACACAAAGTTGAGCTGCTCGCACACTTCGTCTGGAACATCCTCAAGATCGGGCTCGTTGCGCCTGGGCAGAATCACCGTCTGGATGCCAACACGCGCCGCGGCGAGCACCTTCTGCTTGACTCCCCCGATCGGCAACACCTGCCCACGGAGCGTGATCTCACCAGTCATGGCCACGTCAGCGCGTACGCTGCGACCTGTGAGCAGCGACACGAGCGCTGTGGCAATGGTCACCCCGGCCGATGGCCCATCCTTGGACACAGCCCCTGCCGGCACGTGAATGTGAATGTCGCTCTTGGCCAAGAGATCCTCACCGATATTCAGATCTTTGGCCTTGGAACGCACATAACTGAGCGCGGCCTGGGCCGACTCTTGCATCACGTCGCCCAGCTTGCCCGTGAGCATCAGCCGCCGGTTGCCTTTCATGCGCGTCGCCTCCACGAACGTGATGTCGCCCCCTGTCGGCGTCCACACCAACCCTGTCGCGACGCCAGGCACCTCCGTCCGTTCGGCTACTTCGTAGTAGAATCGCGGCCTGCCCAGGTACTCGATCACATCCTCCTCGCCGACCTCGACCGACACGCCCTCTGCCTGCGCCACCCGAGTCGCGACCTTGCGGCAGATCATCCCGATCCGCTGCTCGAGATTGCGCACGCCTGCTTCCCGCGTATAATCGCCAATGATCCGGCGCAACGCGTCATCACTGATCGTGATCTCGTCCGGGCGAAGCGAGTTCTCGCGGATCTGGCGCGGCAGCAGATACTGCTGCGCGATGCGCACTTTTTCTTCCTGCGTGTAGCCGTCCAGCTCCAGGATCTCCATCCTGTCGCGCAGTGGATCGGGGATGGGCGACAGCGTGTTGGCCGTCGTCACAAACATCACCTGGCTGAGGTCGAACGGCACGTCGAGGTAATGGTCGCGGAACTCGCGATTCTGCTCGGGATCGAGCACCTCGAGCAGAGCCGAAGAGGGATCACCACGCCAGTCGGAGCCCAGCTTGTCCACCTCGTCGAGCATAAATACGGGGTTCTTGGTTCCAATGCGGCGCAGTCCCTGAATGATCCGCCCGGGCATCGCGCCGATGTACGTCCGGCGGTGCCCGCGGATCTCGGCCTCGTCGCGCATACCCCCCAGGCTCATGCGAATGAACTCGCGGTTCATGGCGCGTGCGATCGACTGGCCCAGGCTTGTTTTACCCGTGCCCGGGGGGCCGACGAAACAGAGAATGACCCCCTCGCGCTCACGACGGATCCGATCCACAGGTTCTTCTTCGCGCTCTCCGTGCCGAGTATCCGCCGCCCTGCGCTCATGGCGCAGCTTGCGCACAGCCAGATACTCCAGGATCCGCTCCTTGATATCCTCCAGGTCGTAGTGATCCTCATCAAGCACCTGGCGTGCATGGGCGATGTCGAGATTGTCCTCCGTCGCCCTCTGCCACGGCATCTCGGTCAGCCAGTCGAGGAAAGTCTTGATCACCGAATATTCAGCCGCCTGTGGCGGCATACGCTCCAGGCGCCCTAGCTCGCGCAGCGCCTCGCGCTCGGCCTCCTCCGGCATCCCTGCCTCGGCGATCTTGTGCCGGTACTCCTCGATCTCGATCGTGTGCTCGTCTTCTTCGCCCAGCTCCCTCTGGATCGCCTTCATCTGCTCGCGCAAAAAGAAATCGCGCTGCATCTTTTCCATCTCGGAC
>JAFGIA010000277.1 GCA_016929795.1 Anaerolineae bacterium | reverse complement strand
TCGAGGAGCTGCTTGCGGCCCTGCTTGAATTCTTCTTCGTTGATCAACTTGGTACCGGGTGCGCCTGTACGGTCAAAGATCATGAATTTCAGGCCCTTGCTGCCCATGACGGCGCCGAGCCCGCCGCGGCCCGCGTAGCGGGAGGGCCGTCGCTCCATATCTTCGGCCACCACGCCCGAGTTGCCATACATGTACTCCCCGGCGACACCGATACCGACAATGTTCACCTTGTCGCCAAAGCGTTCGAACAGCTTGGGGAATACCTTGTATAGGTTCCGCCCCGTGTATTTGTCGGCCGGCATGAACTCGACCTTGGGCTCGCCCTTGGCGGCGTCCCAGGTGATGTGGGTCATCCAGAACTTGCCTTTTTCCTCCGGCTGCCCCTCGACCACGATCGCGCGCAGGCCCATCGCCGCCAGGGTGGGCGGGATGCGTCCGCCCGTGTTGGCCTCTTTGATGCCACCCGTCAACGGCGACTTGGCGCCCACAGACATCCTGGAGCTGGTGGGCGCCGACGTACCGGTGACGATGCCCGGTGCAAACACCAGCTTGTTGTTTGGTCCCAGCGGGTGGACTCCCGGGTCCACTTCGTCGTGCACGATCGTCGAGGTCAGTCCGCGCCCGCCCAGGTGCTTGTACTGCTCTGGCAGGTCTTCCAGGGTGTAGCTCCGGTCTGTCATGTTGATACGCAACAGCTTGCCCATTTGTTCCCTCCTTTGACACTCGTTATTTGATCTCGGCTCTCAACCGTTGATGCCCCATAATGCGTGATGCGTGATATGCACGATGTCTTGGTGCATCATGCATCACGTGTCACCCGCGTCTTCCCCCTTGCCGTTTGCCCCTTCTTCCTGGTCACTTGGCGCCTGTTTCTTGTCTGCCGTATAGGCATGATGCACGCCCCGGTCGTCGCGCTGGCGAAAGGTCTCTTGTACCTCGTCGGTCAGGTTTGCTCCAAAACGGTACTGAAAAGGCCACATGCTGCGGCGGTGAGAGATGCCGACGCGATCGCCCTCGTGCAGGACCACTCCCCTGTCCGCATCGAGTCCGGGCAGTGCTGCCAGTTTGCCGTTGACAAAGGTAATTCCCTTCTCTTCGGGTGGGATGCCCAACTGCTCCACCAGCGCACCGACGGTGGTCCCTGCGGGCAATTCAAGGAGAAGCCGGGCATGGCTGCCCTGGCTCTGATCTCCTGCGTATTTGGCGATGGGGCCGTACAGCCAGACTTCGACGTGAATGGTAGACATGTTTTGCGGCGCAAGTGAACCGGTCCGCGCCCTCACCTCCTCTCCCTGTCTCGACTCTGAATGGTCACGAACTGCCTACCTTCGCAACAATGTGCCGCGCACACAACAAATAAAAAGAGGCGCTGGCTCGCACCCCTGCGGGATGCGTCCATGCCTCCTTTGCACATTGGCGGGCAAGGGAATTGCTCCCCTCACCGTATCGCTCACCCTTCCCCGTGGGAGAGAGTGAGTCGGAGGACACATGTCCTATCAGTTATTGGCAGGGGTATTATACCATACCCCCGACTGATTGTCCAGTCTGCTTTCTTGGTCTATCCGCCTGTGAATTTGGTGCGATAGCCCGCGGCTTGCAGCGCTTGGGCGACCTTGTCACGGTGATCGCCCTGGATCTCGATGGTCCCCTCTTTGACCGTGCCTCCCGTGCCGCACACCTGGCGTAGGTGCTTGCCCAACTCCTTGAGCTGGTCGGGCGCCAGGCGCAGATTATACACCACCGTCACGGTCTTGCCACCACGCCCCTTCTTCTCACGGCGGATGTGCGCTTCTTGTGGCGCCAGTGACCCGCCCCGGCTGGCCCAATTCATGTGCGTCTCGCTTTCATCTTTTTACGCCAAGTCAACATCCCCACCCCCAGGAAGCGCGGATCGGCGTGGTGGGTTGTGATCCGCCACGAGCAGGTGAAGCATCAAGCCGTACGCTGCAACAGTGCCCGCCGGAACGCGGCGAATGCATGTGGGCCATACAGGCAAAAGCGCACAAGTTGGATGCTCTGCGCCTCATCCTCCTGGAGATACTCGACCACGGTGCGCAGGGCAATCGCTGCGGCCTCGTCCATCGGATACCCATACGCACCGGTGCTGATGGCCGGAAAGGCGATGCTCGTCACACCATGTTGGCTGGCAACTTGCAGGCTGCGCCAGTATGCGCTTGCCAGAAGCTCCGCCGACCGCGCTCGCGCTGCGTGGGAGTAGACCGGCCCGACGGCATGGATCACGTACCGGGCTTGAAGGCGCCCGCCTGTCGTGATCTTGGCGTCGCCCGTGTCGCAGCCACCGAGCTTGCGGCACTCGGCCAGGATCTCGGGGCCACCGGCGCGGTGGATGGCGCCGTCCACGCCTCCACCGCCGAGCAGCGACCGGTTGGCCGCGTTCACGATGGCCTCTGTGTCCTGTGCTGTAATATCCCCTTCAACCAGCTCCACGACCGCTCCATGCACCTCGATCTTCACAAAAACACCTCCTACCCGGCCGCCCACATCTGCCACAGCAGCAGGCCGGCCATGCCAAAAAGGAGCACGCCGCACACAGCCAGAACACGACGGTACCACGCCAACGACAGTGCTCCTGCCTGCCGGCTGACGACCCACGCCACCACGACCTTGGAGCCGAGCAAGAGCGCGTAGAAGGCCAGCACAAAAGCGGCGGCGTGCCACGGCGATTCTCGCCACCCCTTCACCAGCGTGGGCGCTCCGATCGTCCCCCAGAAGAGGTAGGGGTGCGGGTTCAACAAGTTGACCACGACGCCGCGCCACATCTCACGCTGCGGGTCGGCCCGCTCCGCGGCCAGTTGGGGCAGATCAGCATGGCGGGCGGCACGCAGCGTTTCGATCCCCAACCATACGACGACGAGGGCACCGACTGTGCCTACCCAGCGGAGCGCTTCGGGAGAGAGAACCCCGGCAAGCAGCACCGCCAGCGTGACGATCGGCAGATCGGTGACCACCGGGGCGAGCGCCACGCGCAGGCCGCCGGCGAGGCCGCTGCGCAGAGAGGCCGTGATGACCAGGGCCAGCAGCGGCCCAGGGCTAATCCCTGCGCTCAAGCCCATGCTCAGCCCCAGTGCGAGATAGGTCAGCATTGACGCCTCAGCCAGAAGATCATCTGAATTTGCCTCTGCCTCCGTTCGGCGGTATAGTAAGCATACGATGGGTCCTTTCGAAGGTGGTCACGCAACCGAGACGCTGGTGGCTATGGGCTACCGACTCCTGGAGTGGTACGAGCGCCACCGCCGCGATCTCCCCTGGCGCCACACCCAAGACCCGTATGCGATCTGGGTGGCGGAGATCATGCTGCAACAGACGCGCGTGGAAACCGTCGTCGACTATTACGAGCGTTTTTTGCAGCGGTTCCCTACCCTCGAAGCACTGGCTGAGGCAGCGCTCGACGATGTCTTGAAGACGTGGGAAGGGCTGGGCTACTATGCGCGCGCACGGAATCTGCACAAGGCCGCCAGGCTGATCGTGCACGAGATGGGGGGACATCTACCCCCTACCCCCGAAGCACTGCTCCTGCTGCCCGGCGTGGGGCGCTACACGGCCGCGGCCATCGCCAGCATCGCCTTTCAATATGACGCCATCGCCCTCGACGGGAACTTGCTCCGCGTGTTGTGCCGCCTTTTTGGCATCGACGACGACCCCGGCCGGTCGAACACGCAGCGGCACCTGCGCGCACTGGCGGATGCCATGCTGCCTGCCGGCTATGCAGGTGACTTTAACCAGGCGCTGATGGACCTGGGCGCCACGATCTGTATGCCTACCCAGCCGAGCTGCCTCCTCTGTCCCCTGGCCGACGCGTGCAAAGCACTGCAAGAAGGGATCCAGGAAAAGCTGCCGATCCGCGCCACGCGCACGCAGCGCCCCCATCGCGACGTCACCGCGGGTGTGATCTGGGACAGAGCCGGGCACCTGCTGATCACCCGCCGCCCGCTGGATGGGCTGCTGGGCGGCCTGTGGGAGTTTCCCGGCGGTAAGTGCCGGCCGGATGAGAGCCTGCACGATTGCCTGCACCGGGAGATCGCCGAAGAAGTTGGCATCGAGATCGAAATCGGGGAGATGCTCTACCGCATCGAGCATGTATTCACCCACTTTTATATGACGCTCTATGCCTTCAACTGCCGCTGGCTCAGCGGCCAGCCGCAATGTCTTGAATGCACGGATCTGCGTTGGGTAACCCTCGACCAACTCGATGCCTTTGCCTTTCCTGTGGCCGATCAACAGATCATCACTTTTCTGCGCAACAGCGACGCCAGCCAACAGCTCGACTGGACCGGGTAGCCGGGCACACGCGATCATACTCGCCCGCGCGCTATTATACCAGCTTTTCTCCCCCTGTCAACGGCCACCGTCGCTGCCTCGGATTGACGCGATCGTGAACTTGACAAACGCTCCCCACTGAATATAATTATATTGTAATATTAGGATGGATGTATCTATGCCTGACTTGATTGCAGGGCCGGCCCCGGTCGGCTACCAATTCATGGTTTCACTGCCACACAGCGTGCTCGGAACTGCCAGCCTGGTATGTGCCGCGCCGCGCTTTGAGGGGCTGGCGGAGCGCCTGAGTGACATGCGCGGGGCGCTTCCCGCCGCGCTGCGCGACGAGCTGTGCCTGCTGATGACCTTTGCCGGCGGCTACCAACGGTTTGCGGAACAGATCATGGCGCACCTGCCAGCGACGGCCACAGACATGGAGTTTGACGAATTTTGGGGCCACCTGGAAGCGACGCCCGAGATTCACTACCAGTGGATGGCCTTGTGTGCGTTGGGGCGGGGCGCAGTGGGAGGCCCGGCGTCACAGGATCTGCGCAAGCCCCCGGCAGAGATGCTCGATCTCGCCGACACACCCGACCAGTGGGCCGAATATCTGCGCACGATCGAGTCGGAGGCCGACCCGGCTGCCGTTTCGACACTGGTGGCCGATGGGGGTGCATTGAAACGGCGGCTGTTGGACACGCTCAAAGGGTTCTGGCAAACTGTGTACGCGGAGGAGTTTGAGGCCACACGGCCGATCATGGTGCGCAGCGTCGTCCACAACCAGGCGCGGGGCCTGCCATCCACGTTTCGCGACACCTTTGTCACCGTGACCGGGCGCATGGTGCCCGAGCGGATCACGGCGCTGATGCCCGGCATCCGCTCCGTCCGCTTTATCCCGTCCTGCTACGTGGGCCCATACGTCGCCTTCTCGCACTATCGCGACGAACTGGTGCTCTTTTACAACTGCCGGTCCACCCCGCCTCGGCCCGGCGTGTCCGACGGCACGGCGCTCTACCCACCCCTCAAGGCACTCGCCGACGAGACACGCCTCCAGATCCTGACGATGCTGCACGGCAAGGAGATGTACGCGCAAGAGATCGTGGACCAGCTCGAAATCTCGCAGCCCGCCGTGTCGCGCCACCTCAACCTGATGGCGGCTGCCGGCGTGCTCAAGATCCGCCGCGACGGGAATGCCAAGTTCTATTCGATTGATACGGAAACGCTAGCCCGCGTGGTCGACACGCTCAGACTTCTGGTATAGTGGCTTGGCCAAGAACTCGCTCCTGCTGCGCGCCCGGCGTTTCTCTGGCAGAAAAACGCCCGATACGAACCTGGAAGCTTGGGGGCAAGAGGTGGTGCAACACGCTGACCCGGCCCGGCGCGACGTGTTGCGCCTGGCGCTGCCCGCCATGGGCGAGCAGATGTTGAGCATGATGGTGGGTGTCGTCGACACGTTCCTGGTGGGGCACCTGGGGGCGGCGCCTCTCGCGGCCGTTGGACTGGCCAACCAGTGGGTGTTTCTGGCAATGGCGCTGTTCAGCGCGGTGGCAACCGGCACCACTGCCCTCGTCGCCCGCACGGTCGGCGCGCAGGAGCCAGAGGAGGCGAACCGGGTGCTGCGCCAGTCGATGCTCGTCGGGGCAGTTCTGGGGCTGCTGTCTATGCTGCTGGGCGTGGTGCTCGCCCGGCCCGCTGTGCTGGCTCTGGGCGCGCCGGCCGATGTGATAGAGCCGGGCACCGCCTACTTGCGCACGGTGTCGACCACGTTTTTCTTTGCCACCTTGATGTTCGTCGGCAACGCGGCGCTGCGCGGTGCGGGCGACACGCGCACGCCGCTTTACGTGATGCTTGTCGTGAATGTGCTGAACGTGATCGTGGCGTGGACAGCGATCAATGGTCCAATCGGGCTGCCCCGGCTCGGGGTCGTCGGCTCGGCTCTCGGCGCCACGACCGGGCGCCTGGCGGGTGGCCTGCTCATCATCGCGATTCTCCTGCGGGGCCGCGCCGGGATTCGCCTGCAACTGCACAGCCTGCGTCCCGAGCCAGATGTGATCCGGCGCGTGCTGCGTATCGGCCTGCCCAGCGGTGCCGAGCAGTTCCTGTTCAGCACCGGCTACATGGTCTTTGCCCGCGTCCTCGCCGCCCTGGGCACTGCCGCCTTTGCCGCCAACCAGATCGCGATCAACGTGCACTCGATGTCGTTCCTGCCAGGATTCGGTTTTGCCGTGGCTGCCACTACGCTGGTAGGACAAAAGCTCGGCGCGAGAGAAATGGAGGAGGCGGAGAGTCGAGGGTATACGGCGTACAGGATGGGTGCGGTGTTGATGTCCGTCATTGGTGTGGCCATCATCCTCTTTCCGACACAGCTCATGAGCTTTTTCACAAGCGATCCAGAGGTCATCGCAGCGGGAATCGTGCCACTGCGGCTTATCGGACTCATCCAGCCGTTGGTGGCCGCGGCCATGATCTTTGCCGGCGGCCTGCGCGGTGCGGGCGACACACGCTATCCGATGATGATTACGGGCGGCAGCATCTGGCTCCTGCGCGTGCCCCTCGCCTACCTGTTCGGGCTGACCCTCGGCTGGGGGCTGGTTGGCGCGTGGATCGGCATGGCGGCCGACCTGGGGGTGCGCGGCGTGCTGAACTATCTGCGCTACCGGAGCGGTGGCTGGAAAAAAGTGGAAGTGTAACATGGACTGGAAGATGGGAAGCCTGGCAGGCTGGAAGGCCAGAATCGAAATACGGAATGCGATTCGCTTGACGCAGAAACAGCATCGCGCGTGGAGCACGCGCCTGGGGGCGTGGTCCACGCGCGATGCTCGTTCACCCTCCGCCCCGAAAGGGGAGACCCAGACGGCGGCACAAGAGGCAGGCTCGGTGCGGCGCGATGTGCTGCGCCTGGCGCTGCCGGCCATGGGCGAGCAGATGCTGAGCATGCTGGTGGGCATCGTCGATACTTTCCTGGTGGGACACCTGGGCGCCGCTTCTCTGGCTGCCGTCGGCCTAGCCAACCAGTGGATATTCATGGCTACCACCCTGTTCGGCGCGATCGCCACAGGATCGACGGCACTTATCGCGCGCTACATCGGCGCGCGCGAGCCCGAGAAGGCAAACCGGGTGCTGCGCCAGTCGGTCCTGGTCGCGATGCTCATCGGCACAGTGGCCACCCTGCTGGGCACGCTGCTGGCCCGTCCCGCAGTGCGGCTGCTGGGCGCGCCGGACGACGTGATCGACCTGAGTATCGCCTATCTGCGCGTGGTGGCGAGCATCTTTTTCTTTTCGACCCTGATGTTCAGCGGCAATGCGGCCATGCGTGGCGCGGGCGATACGCGCACGCCCCTGTACGTCATGTTGGTGGTGAATGTCCTGAATATCGTCGTCGCGTGGACGGCGATCAATGGGCCGTTTGGGCTGCCGCGGCTGGGCGTCGTCGGCTCGGCATTGGGCGCGGCCACCGGAAGGCTGGTGGGCGGCCTGCTGGTGATGATCATCCTCCTGCGCGGCCGGGGCCAAATTCGCCTGGCGCTGCGCGGCCTGCGCCCCGAGCCAGACGTGATCCGGCGCATCCTGCGCATCGGCCTGCCCACCGGTGCCGAGCAGCTCCTGTTTCGCACCGGCGTCATGGTCTTTGCCATCATTCTGGCTTCACTGGGCACGGTGGCCTACGCCGCCAACCAGATCGCGATCAATATCCACTCCATGTCGTTCCTGCCTGGTTTTGGTTTTGCCGTGGCGGCGACGACGCTGGTGGGGCAGGGGCTCGGCGCACAAAAGCCAGAGGAAGCGGAGGAGCGGGGCTACACGGCCTATCGCCTGGGCGCGATCCTGATGTCGGCCATCGGGGTCGTCATTGTGCTCTTTCCGGCCCAACTACTCGGCTTTTTCACCAATGATCCGGCGGTGGTGGCCACCGGCGTCATGCCCTTGCGCATCGTGGGCCTCATCCAGCCGCTGGTGGCCGCGGCCATGATCTTTGCCGGCGGCCTGCGCGGTGCGGGCGACACACGCTATCCAATGATGATCACGGGCGGCAGCATCTGGCTCCTGCGTGTGCCGCTCGCCTACCTGTTGGGCGTGGGCCTCGGTTGGGGCCTGACCGGTGCCTGGGTGGCGATGTCGGCCGACATGGGGCTGCGCGGCACGCTGAATTATCTACGCTACCGCGGCGGCGGCTGGAAAAAGGTCGAGGTGTAGCACAGGCGTTCCGCAGCGGCCTGAAGGAGGCCCCGCGCACCGTCGTAACCCGCCGGTCAGTCAATCGAACCGCATAAAGCGCCGCACTGTTTGCAGAAACTCGCGCGGTGACGGACGATAGGGGTGGATGCGGCTCTTGACCGCGTATCCCTTCCACAGCTTGTAGGCCAGGCGGAAGAGAGGGTTGGGCGGCAGCTTGATCAGGCGCCGCAGCGGGCGCGTCAGCCACGGCCATTCGACGGCCAGCGCAAAGAGCTTGTTCAGGTTCTCGATCTGGCGCTTTTCACCCGGTGAGGCAAAGCGCAGCACCGACCGCTCCCACGCTGATGGGTCGATGTCGTCAACCGAGCCCTCCACGTAGCCGTTTTCACGCGCATACTCGCCCAGCCGCGTGCGGGGGTAAGGCTGGTAGAGAAAGGCGTTTGCATAAGCCGGCTTGCAGGCGTGGTTGAGCGCCAGTGTCTCGAGATCCTGCTCGAGTGTGCCGCCTGGCAATCCCACCATGTTGGTCGTCAGCAGCTCGATGCCTGCCTGGCGGATCAGGCGGCTCGCCTCGACGAGCTGCTCATCCGACAGGCCGCGCCCCAGCAGCTCGTTGCGCACCTCCGGGTTGCCCGTCTCCAGCCCCATGCCCACGCTGGCACAGCCGGCCCGCCTGAGCAGGTCGATCTTGACTGGGGTGACCAGATTGGCGCGCACATTGCAAAAGAAGGGCAGCCCCACCTCGCGCGGAAACCGATCGGCCAGCTCGCGCAGCCATTGAGTATTCACGATGAACAGGTCGTCCAAAAAGACAACAAACTGCATCGGGTAGCGCTCGCGGACAGACTTGACCTCTGCCACCACGCGGTCGACGCTCATCTGGCGCAGGCGCCGGCCCTTGCCACGATAGATCTCGGCCAGCGCGTGGTTAAAGCAATAGGCACAGTCGTACGGGCAGCCGCGGCTGGTGATGAAATGCTTGATCCCGCTCTGGCATGCCAGCTCATCGCGACGGAAGAGAAGTTCCCTGTCAGGGAAGGGAATCCGGTCCAGGTCGTCTTCCAGGGGGCGCACCGGGTTGTGCTCCACGCCGCCGCCATCGCGGGCACCATTGCGCTTGAACCACCAATTCTCGATGCCCGTCAAGGGCTGGTCCGCCTCCAGTGCCGCCACCAGGTCGAGCATCGCCCCCTCGCCCTCGCCCAGGCATACGGCGTCGACCCCGGGCTCTTCCACAAACTCGGGAAAGTAGGTGGGGTGTGGGCCACCAAACACCGACACCGCGTCTACCGCCGCGCGGATCTGAAGGTTCAAGTCGCGGTAATAGGTCTGTGATCCGGTATAGACGCTGTAGCCAAGCACGTGCGGATGCCACGCGCGCGCAACTGCGACGGGGTCCTCTTCGGCCGCCACGGCCAACCGCACCTGGTGGCCCGCGTCGCGCAGGGCAGACGCCAGATAGAGCACGCCCAGCAGGGCATAGTCGATCTGTTTTTCTACGAAAAGAATTCTCATGACAGGCGGCCAGGGGCCGGGGAAAGATCAGGAGAGCTCACACTCATTTGCTCATCAGGCTATTTGCTCATTAGATCATTCACATCCCAACACCATGGATAAGCGCGCCGCAGTGGCCGCAGTGACCATCCTGGACGGCATAGTCCGTAATCTGAAAGCCCCAGCGGCCGATGACGGTCTGTCCGCAGTGGGGGCAGTAGGTATCTTCCAGGCGGGCCCCGGGTAGATTGCCGACATACACATAGTGCAGCCCGGCCTCGCGCCCCAGCTCGTAGGCGCGGCGCAGCGTCGACGGTGGCGTGCTATCACGGTCGTACATCTGATAGTCGGGGTGGAAGCGGCTGACGTGCCACGGCGTCTCGGGCCCCAGCTCGGCGGCGATAAAGCGGGCAATATCGCCCAGCTCTGCCTCCGAGTCGTTCATGTCCGGCACTACCAGCGTGGTCACCTCGAGCCACACCCCCAATTTTTTCATCTCGACCAGCGTGTCCAACACTGGCTGCAGCCGTGCGCCGCAGACGTGGCGGTACGTCTCGTCGCGAAACGCCTTCAGGTCGACGTTGGCAGCGTCGAGCCACGGCTCGTGCTCCCCCCCCACACCCTGAAAGAGGGCGAGCATCTCGGCCGTCATGTAGCCGTTGGTAACGTATACGTTGGCCACCCCGGCAGCGTGGGCCAGCCGCGCGATGTCGTACGAATATTCGAAAAAGATGGTCGGCTCGGTGTAGGTGTAGGCGATTGACCGGCAGTCGTGCCGCTGCGCGGCGCGCGCCACGTCTTCGGCCGGCGTCTGGCGGCCCTGGATGTGCCCCTGGTCGCGTACCATCTGCGAGATGCTCGCGTTTTGGCAGAACTCGCACGCGAAATTGCACCCGGCTGTGGCGATCGAAAGGGCGCCGGTGCCGGGGTGAAAGTGGAAGAGCGGCTTTTTTTCAATCGGATCGACGGCCTGCGACAGGAGCATGCCGTACACCAGGCTGTAGAGGGTGCCATCCCGATTCTCGCGCACCCCGCACACCCCACGCCGCCCATCGGCGATCGTGCACCGGTGAGCGCATAGGTGGCAGCGCACGCGGCCGCCGTCCAGCTTTTCATACAGCAGCGCTTCCTTCATCCTCCTACCTCGTGCCGGGCACAGCCCGCGCTACATCCCGCCGTTCAACGACGACAGGATCTCTTCCAGCTTGCGGCGGGCCGGGGAATCAATCGGCAGGTTGACGATCGGCTCGCCCATGGCGTCCAGCTCGTTGACGGCAGGGTCTGCAGGCAGCGTGCCTGCCAGGCGCAGCCCCTTCTCTTCGATGTGGGCACGCAGTGGCGCCGGTAACCCACTCTCCGGCACCCGGTTCACGATCAGGTAGGCCGCGCCTACGGCCGTTTTTAGCTCGTCCACCAATTCCACCACACGCCCAGCGGCAATGATGCCGCGCAGCGACGGGTCGGACACGATGAGCAGCAGGTCGACATCGCGCGTGGTGCGCCGGCTGAGGTGCTCCAGGCCAGCCTCGTTGTCGATCACGACGTAATCGTACGAGCCTGTCAGGCGGTCGACAGACGTGCGCAGGATGTTGTTTGCCGCGCAGTAGCAGCCGGGGCCTTCTGGCCGGCCCATGGCCAGCAGGTCGAATGCCTGCTCCTCGGTGACCGACTCCTGGATGCGCAGGTCGAGATAGTCCCACTTGCTCAGCCCACCCAGCGCGCCGCTGCCACCCACGGCGGTGGCGGTCTCTTCGCGCACGTCGCCGACCGTGTCGTAGAGCGGCACGCCGAGCGCCAGGTTGAGGTTGGTGCTCGGGTCGGCATCGATGGCCAGGATCGAGCCCTTCTTGTTCCTGACCAGGTAGTCAATCACCAGGGCCGAGATGGTGGTCTTGCCCGTCCCGCCCTTGCCGGCAACAGCAATGGTTCTCGTCACGTCCAATCCTCCCGGGCAAGCGCCAGAACAGGCGCTCGCGGTTCTGTCTAGGTGAATACTATACCACGGGGGAACAGGTTGTCAAATCCAGCCCTGGCAGAAGGTACCGCGGGGGTGTTTCAAGTTTCTGGGCAAGTTGATTGCATGGGCGGAAGCGGCCTCGAGACGGGGCCTTGAGCCCAGAAATGCACCCGGAGGAGGGCGGCACACGCGCCTCCCAACCTTCCCACCTTGATGCTCACTCGCGCGCGTGGTATAATGCGGGCGGTATCATCTCCATTACCTGGGGGATGTCGGGCGGATTGGCAATCCGCCCGATGTCCCACCCGACTTTTTGAGATGATACTGCGGGCGGTTGGAAGTGGGCAATTGCGCCTAGAGAGGGGGCAGGGATGGATCGGAAGATGACCGAGATCAGCCGGAAGCGTGACCGCGGAGAGCAATACGGTCTGTATGGCCCCCTGGCCATCTTTGGCGGGACGGCCAACCCCGAGCTGGCGCAAGAGATCGCCGACAAGCTTAACCATCGCCTGGGCCGCGTCACCATTCGCCAGTTTGCAAACGGCAACGTGTTCGCCAAGCTGCGCGAGAGTGTGCGCAGCAAAGACGTGTTCCTGATCCAGCCGACCTGCGCCGGGGTGCGCCACGTGGAACCGTCGGCAGGCGAATGCGTGGTGGCGCCGGATGTCCTGGCCGACCTTGGAGAGGGGCAGTACGCCACTGTGCCCACGTCGGTCAACGACAACATTATCGAGCTGCTTGTCCTGATCGATACCCTGCGCCGTGACTCGGCCGGGCGCATCACCGCCGTCGTGCCCTACTTTGCCTACGGCCGCACCGACAAGAAGGATCAGCCGCGGGTGCCGATCACGGCCCGCCTGATGGCAGACGTGATCGGCGTGGCAGGGGCCAACCGATTCCTGGTCATGGACCTGCACGCGGGCCAGATCCAGGGTTTTTTCAATATTCCAGGCGATGAGCTAACCACCCGGCATCTCTTGAATGACTATTTTCGCAAGAAGGACCTGGCCGAAACGGTCGTCGTGGCGCCCGACATTGGTGCCAGCCGCCGTGCCCGCAATTTTGCCGAAGACCTCAATCTACCGCTGGCGATCATCGAAAAGCGCCGCCTGCCCGATCGCAGTGGGACGCGCCAATTGAACCTGATCGGCACGGTCGAGAACCGCAATGTGATCGTCTTTGACGACGAGATCGACACAGGTGGCACGCTGACCCAGGCGGCCGATTTTTGTCGAGAGCGGGGCGCGCGCGATGTCTATGCCTGCGCCACCCACGCGGTGCTATCGCCGCCGTGCGGGGTCGACAACATGATCGCTGCCCGCTTCAAAGAGCTGGTGGTGACCAATACGGTCTATATTTCGCCCGAGAAACGCCGTGCCCTCCACCCCTTCCTGCACGTGCTATCGGTGGCCGACCTGCTGGCCGAGGTGATCGAACGCATCCACCTCGGGATTTCTGTGGGAGAGCTTTTTAACGAGTAGCGAGAATTGGTGTCTTGTGTTATAATGTGTGGCTGCATGCGACCAGGAGCCGGCTGTGCGTGCGGAGCACAATCTTGAAACAAGCAGTGAGGGGAGCAAGTGCCAGACAACCCGACAATCAATGACCTTTTTGAGGTGGCCATTGCAGCCGAGCGAGCGGCAGAGGCGCTCTACGATACCCTGCACGATCGGTTCGCAGCCCATGAAGCGGTCGCCCACTTCTGGCGCAGCTATGCCCGTGAAGAGGCAGGGCACGCCCGCCGGCTGGAGCGCATCCGGGATCAGATGCCGGCTGGCAACCTTTCGCTGGAAGCGGATGCCGAAATGCTCGAAATGGCGCGCCGGAACCTGAGCCTGGCGCAAAGGGTAAGCACAGCCGAGATCTTGACCATGGACGACGCATACCAGCTCGCTCACGAGCTGGAACACTCGGAAGTGAATACGATCCTAGAGCTGCTGGTGGCAGACTATGCCGGCGATGCGCAGGCAGTTATGCTGGTGCGCACCCAGCTCCGAGACCATATCGAAAAGCTGATGACCGGGTTCCCGGCCCCCTTTAACGTGCCGGAGACACGCCGCGCCGTCAGGCCTGCCTGACGAGATCGTTAAGAATATGCTAAAAGGACTGATTGGCAAGGTTGTTGGGGATCCCAACGAGCGAGAGATCAAAAAGATCAAGCCCCTGGTAGACGCGATCAACGCCCTGGAACCGCAGATGGAACGGCGCACCGATGCCGAGCTGAGGGCGTTTACCGAGCGGTTCAAGGCACAAGCGCGAGCGGCGCTCGGGCCGGCCGGCGGCCAGGAGGCGCTCGACGATCTGCTCGTCGAGGCGTTTGCTGTCGTGCGCGAGGCCGCCAAGCGCCACGTGGACATGCGCCCGTTCGACGTGCAATTGATCGGAGGCATTGTGCTCCACCAGGGCAAGGTGGCTGAGATGAGGACGGGCGAGGGCAAGACGCTCGTCGCGACCATGCCCATCTATCTCAACGCCCTCCTGGGCCAGGGCGCGCACCTGGTGACGGTCAATGACTACCTGGCGCGCCGCGACGCGTTGTGGATGGGGCGGATCTACCACGCGTTGGGCCTGTCTGTCGGCTTGCTCCAGTCGGGCGCCGACCAGCCGGCCTACATCTATGATCCCGCCTCGCAGCGCGATCCCTATCCCGGGCTGCGGCCCGTGCCGCGCCAGGTGGCCTACGCTGCCGATATCACCTACGGCACCAACAACGAGTTTGGATTTGACTATCTGCGCGACAACCTGGCGCTGAGCCTCGAGCGCCGCGTGCAACGCCCCCTCTACTATGCCATCGTCGACGAGGTCGACAACATCTTTATCGACGAGGCACGTACCCCGCTCATCATCTCCGGGCCGTCGGACGAGCCGGTGGAGGAGTACAGCCACTTTGCGGTGATTGCCAAGAATTTCGAGCGCGGCGTGCATTACGAGATGGACGACAAGGAGCACTCGGTTTATCTCACCGAAGAAGGACTATCTCTCGTCGAGCAAGAGACAGGCATCGAGAACATTTACGACGAAGCCAATTATCGCTACGTCCACTATATGCAACAGGCACTCAAGGCCAAAGTACTCTTCCAGGAAGGGCGCGACTATATTCGCCAGCGCAAGCAGATCATCCTGATCGACCAGCACACGGGCCGCTTGATGCCCAGCCGGCGACTGAGCGAGGGCCTGCACCAGGCCATCGAGGCCAAGGAGGGCGTTCCGATCCGCCCGCGTGACGTGACCTCGGCGACGATCACGATTCAGAACTATTTCCGGATGTACAAAAAGCTCGCCGGCATGAGCGGTACGGCAGTGACAGAGGGCGAAGAGTTCTACAAAATTTATCGCCTCGACGTCCTCGCCATCCCCACCAACAAGCCGGTAGCGCGCCAGGATCACGCCGACGTCGTATATCGCACTGAGGAAGCCAAGCTCCGCGCCGTGGCGCGCGAGATCCTCGATTGCCACAGCCGCGGCCAGCCGGTGCTCGTCGGCACGACCTCGGTCGAAATGTCCGAGCGCCTCAGCAAGCGCCTGACGGGCGAGAGGCTACAGATGGCCGCGCTCTCGCCGCAGATTGCTTACGCGCTGCAAGACGCCAAGCTCGACCGCGAACAGCATGCGGCGCTGCGCGAGACGATGAACGCCAGCCTGGAAACGATGAACTCGGCTGCGTGGCGCCACTTGGCCCGCGACCTGGACCTCAATTCGAACGCACTCACCGACGAGAACCTCGAGTGGATCGCCCACTATCTCAACCTGCCCGATCAGCCACGGGTGCGGCGCGCCCTGGAACACGCCCTACGCGAGGGCATCGAGCACGAGATCTTGAACGCCAAAGAGCACACGCGCGAGGCGGCCATCATCGCGCGTGCTGGCGAGCCTGGGGCCGTGACCATCGCCACGAACATGGCAGGACGCGGCGTCGACATCAAGCTGGGCGGCGAGCTGTCGGATGAGACGATCCACCGCGCCGTGCAGGCCCTCGAGGGGCGAGGGCTCGACCCATACGCGGCGACGGCGGCGCAGATGGACAGCGCCATTGCCGAGGTGCTACCCGACTATGCGCGGCGCCGCGAGCAGGTGCTCGGCGCGGGTGGACTGCACGTCCTCGGCACCGAGCGCCACGAAGCACGCCGCATCGACAACCAGCTTCGAGGCCGTGCGGGCCGCCAGGGGGAGCCGGGCTCTTCCCGATTCTACCTGTCACTCGAGGATGACCTGATGCGCAGGTTCGGGCGCAAAGAGATGCTCTCGCGCCTGATGGAGACGATCGGCGATGACTTTCCGATCGAGCACAGCCTGGTGAGCAAGACGCTCGAGCGCGCTCAGCAGTCGGTGGAAGGCTACAACTTTGATCTGCGCAAGCACCTGCTCGAATACGACGACGTGCTGAACCGCCAGCGCGAAACGATCTATGACGAGCGGCTGCGCATCCTGACCACCGACGACCTGCGCGCCGAGATGTGGCGCATGCTCGAAGCGCAGGTGGACGAATACATGGCGCGCTTTGGCGAGGACGCCGAGCAGCGCGGCGCGAAAGAGACTCGCGATCGGCTTTTTGTGGGCCTGGACGACGTAGTGCCGCTGTTCATCCCCTCGCCCAAGGCGTCGTTCCAGGGGGCGGTCGCTTTCCGTGAGCATTATACGGCCTTCCCCCCCTTCACTATCGGCTTTCTGGCCGACCAACTTGAGGGCGGACCAATCGACGAGGCACGCCACGAGCTAGATGGCCTGGTCAGGCGCGCCGCAGCGCGCTACAGCGATCAACTCCAGCAACAGGTGAGCGACACGGCACGCACTGTGCGAGAAGGGTACGACGAGCGGCTGGACCGGTATCGCGCCCTGCTCGACGAAAAGATCGACGACTATATGCAACTGCTCGAAGAGCGCGGGCAGGAGCTCGATCCGCGCCGGCTGGCACAGCACCTGGAGCGTACCTATCCGCTCCGGCTCACCATGCCCAATGCAGCCGCGCACCCCGAGATCGACACGTTCGAGGATTTACGCGACCATTGGCTGGGCGAAATCGAGATCGAGTTTCACCGGCAGACGGTGCGTGAGCTGATCGACCGTGCGCGAGGCCGGCTGCCAGGCGAAGCGGCGGCCGGGCTTGACCGCCTGCGCGCCTCGCGGTTGCCGGCGGACAGGCTCGCGGAAGAGGTCAGCCGCGTGCGCGACCTCGCCGTGAAACAGGCGGGCCGCCAGGCACGAGATCTCGACACGCAGGATCGTGACCACGACGTCGAGGACCAGCTCGCGCGTTACTCGCCGTCCGACTCGGCACCAGGCCAGGTGCTCGGGTTCATCGATGCCGTCAAAGAGGTGAGCGATGTGGAGGTTGGCCGACTGGACCGCCTGGTCAGCCATGCACTGGGCGCCTTTCTCGACGATCTGATCGCCAGCTATTTGAAGCAAACGGACGACGATCCTGCCACCACGCGCGATTTGGAGCGGCTGCAGGCCTCTGTGGTAGAGGGGCGCAAGGGCGGGCGCATCAACAACGTCCTCGACGTGCTAGGCCAGATCTCCGATCGGGTCGAAGTGGAAATCGATACGGTTGAAGAGGTGCTGAATGTGGCCAGCCGTCACGAGTTCGACAAGTGGGCACAGCGCCAGATCGTCGACATCGAGGCGGATGCGCGGCGCCAGCCCCTGGCGTCGACAGAGTGGGCGGCGATCGTGGAGCATCTACTCGCCACACACTATACCGAGCGCCAGGTCTATGGCCGGGCCCACCAGCGCCAGATCACCTGGTCCACACGCCTGCCTTTCAGCTTTCTCGCCGGCGCCATCGTAGAGGAGATGGATGTGGCTGCTGTGCGCGACGCGCTCAATGCCTCTTTGCGGCGCACTCTCAAGCTACGCGAGACGGTGTGGGGCCGGCAGGAACTCAAGCGCTGGGGGCAGGCCACGCTCGACGATCTGCCTCCCGAACTGTACGATGGCCTGATCCGCTACCTGGGTGCCGAGGAGCTGGGCGATCAACGCGAGCAAGCGGTCATCGACTTGCCCACCGGGGTATATCAGCACCTCTCTTTTGTACTGGCCATGCGCCGACTGGAAGAGGAAAACCCCACCCTGGGCGAGCTTCCCGGTGCTGAGACCGTGTTGGCTGAGATGGGTAGGATATTTGAGCAAACTGTGCTCAACACACCTGTGAACCGGCTGGAGGCCGACCTGCACGATGATCTCGTCAGCCAGCTCCAGTCAACAGGGCACCTCGATGACCCGGCGGCGCGCCAGGCGTGGGAGCAGCAGCCCATCGGCCAGTGGGACCAGGCGACACGCGATGAGGTGGCCCGCTACCTGGGCCGGCAAGAAGTCGCAGCCCACCAGGCTCTGCCAATCGACGATCTGCCGTCGCCGATCCGCGGCACGGTGATCTGGTACCTTGAGAGGCAGAGGCGCTTTCTCGACGAGGCGCGCGTGCAGGACTTTTTGGTTCACCGCCACCTGTCAGACCTCCCCACAGAAGTGCAGGCAGGCGCCTTGCGCCACATGGCCACGGCACGAGTGGAGCGTTTGGGACGGCGCAAGATCTCGAACCTGGACGTCGAGACTCGCCAGGTGGTCATCGATTCGCTACAGCGCCAGGGCCTCTTTCACGACGAAGCAGAGCGCAGGGCGCTGGAAGAGCAGACGCTGGCGGCGCTCGACGCCAAGATACGCGCCCGGATTGGCACCTCAATGGCCCGCGAGCAGATCGCAGAGGGTGCTGTGGGTGACCTGCCAGAGAATGTCCGCGGGGCAATCATCGACCACCTGGTCGGAGAAGGTCTGCTGGCCGAGCCTGAACGGGTCGCCCGGCTGCCAGGGCAGCGCCTTTCCGAAATCGACGCACAGGCTGCGGCCCGTGTTCAGCAGAAGCTAAGCGACCGGCTGCGTGCTGACCTGGCAGAAAAGCCGATGGAAGAGCTGCCGGCCGAAATCCGCAACCAGGTGCGCCAGATCCTCAGCGAGCGCGACTATTTTGTCGACCCTGAAAAAGTGAGCCGCTATGAGCGTAGAACGCTCACCCAGCTCCCCGCGGAGATGCTGCAGGGCCTGGAAGAAACGATGGGGCGCGCCATACTCCAGGATCTGGCAGGCACTCTGTGGGGCGAGCTGCCACAAGAGGTGCGCTCGAGTGTGTTGACCTTCCTGACAGCAAACGGCCTGCTCGCCGACCGTGCCGAGGAGCTACGCCTGACGCAGACTGGACGCCTCGCCGACCTGTCCGAGCCGGTGCAAGATCGCGTCGCCCGCCACCTGGGCCACGAGTGGCTGATGTCGATTCGCGACCGCCGCCCGCTCGATCTCCCACCGCCGGCATCGCGGTTCGTCCGCAGGCACCTCCGCGATACAGGGTACTTTGGCGATGAGTTCAAGGAGGAGCTGTTCGCCCTGCAACGCCTGGAAGAGTTCGGACCGGAAGCCGCCTCGGCGGCCGAGCGCCAGGTCGTGGACCACCTCGCCGCGATGCTGGCCGCTCAACCGGTGGGCAGCCTGCCTGCCGAGATGCAGGATGTAGTGCGCCACGAGCTGCAGGCCGTTGGCTATTTCGTCGACGAGGCCCGCCTGCGCCAGGTGATGGAGACGCCTGTGTCCCGGCTGCCCCAAGATCTGGGGCAAGCGATCTATGAGGGGATGTCGGCCCACCTGTTTTCGTTGCCATCCGGCGCCGGGCAGCCAACGGCCCTCGAGCACACGCCGATCGCCAGACTTCCTGAACAGGTGCGCAGGAGCGTGCTCGACTCTCTCACCGAGACCGGCTACTTTGTCGATGAAAAGAAGCGCGGGGAGGTGCTCGACCGCCGCCTCGACGACCTGCCGGGAGAGATGCAGGCGGCTGTGATTGACGATCTCGCCGCCCACCTGGAAGCGACCAGCCGTGATCGCGCGGTGGCCGATCTGGGGGAAGAGCTACGCCAGGCACTGCGCGAAGCACTCGAAGCCATTGGCTATTTTGCCAGCGATGAGGTGCGCCGCCAGGTGCTGGCACAGCCATTGAGCAGCCTGTCGCGGGCAGACCTGGAAGCAGTGGCCGAGGCAGCCGGTCACGCCAAGATGGAAGAGTGGGCGCGGTTGCGCCCCGACGCACTGCCCGACGGCGCCGGCGAAGCGATCGTGGCACATCTGCAGGCGCGTGGATGGTTCCTTGACAAAGGGCGACTGGAACGGATAGCAAGCCGGCCGCTGCGTGAGCTGTCACCCGAGGTGCGGCAGGATCTGCTGGAGGTGCTTGGCCGGCGCTATCAGGATCGGCTCCGGCAGCAGGCATTCGCGGGTCTCGACAGGGAAGAGCGGCGCCAGGTACGCGACTTGTTGCGCGAGCGCGGCCTGGCTGTCGAAGAAAGCACACTCCGCCCGCTGCGCAACCAGGTGGTAGAGGAGCTGGATCAAGAGGTGTACCACGAGCTGCTACGCGACATGGGGCGCCAGGTGGTGCGCAACTGGGGCCGGCGTCCCTTTGCCGAGATGGACCAAGCCCAGCAGGCACAAGTGTCTGCCTACCTGGGGCGGAGCGTGATGGCACGCATCGAGCGCCGGGTGCTGCTGCATACTATCAGCCGCCTGTGGATCGACTACCTGACTGATATTGAGGATCTGAGGCGCGGCATTGGCCTGGAAGCGTACGGGCAGCGAGATCCATTAGTCGAGTACAAACGCCGCGCGTTCGAGCTGTTTGAAGAACTGGGGCACAACGTGCGGCGCACGGCGGTGCGAACGCTGTTCAGGCACGCACCAGAACCGTTGGAAGGATCGCCGGGCAAATAGTGCGGCGTGATCGGGGCAGGTCCTGCAACGGATCGGGTTTCGTTTCCGGCTGGGTGCACGCTTGATCTTTTCGCGCGATGATGTTACAATAAGGGTCGCCAGCACAAGAGGATTGGTCCGGCTATAGCATCGTCCTCCGCAACAGGGCGGCGGATGCGCCGGCTAGGGGGGTACAGGCCCCGAAAGAACAGGGAGGTGCAACATTGGTCTTCAGTGGAGAAGATTTCACCACCAGGCTCATGAACGACATGGACCCGCCGCTTCTCGATCTCGTCAAGACAAAGGTCAACTCCTTTATCAAATGGGACCTGGTCCGCTTTCTGCGGGAGAATCCAAACACCGCCGACACGGCAGATAACATTGCCAAATATGTCGGGCGTAATGCCGCAACTGTTGAGCCAGAGCTGCAGGAGTTGGTCGGAAGTGGTATCATGGATAGCAAGTCGGTCGAGGGGCTCCCCATCTACTCACTTACGAACGACGCCAGTACGCGCGAGCTGCTGGAACGATTCATTACCGCTTGCGAAGACCGCCATTTCCGTGTCAAGGTGATCTATCACATTGTGCGTGGAATGCGCTAGACACCGGCAGGTACAGTAGTCTGGCAGCTTACCCGGTAGGAGACTGGCGTTGGGGATCGAGGGCTGGACGGGCGGGTCCGGGATCGACTGGACCTGTCGTCAGGGCTGAACCGGTGACACAAGCCAGTGCATCCAAGGGAGGAGGAAAAGATGGGCAACGACCGCGTCAAGACTGATATCAAGGGTCTCGATGAGATGCTGCATGGCGGCTTTCTGCCCCAAACGGCCAACCTGGTCGAAGGGCCACCGGGAACCGGCAAAAGCACTCTCGGCATGCAGTTTATCTACAACGGCATCCACAACTACAACGAGCCCGGCCTGATTGTCACATTTGAAGAGTTTCCGCAGCAATACTATCGCGATGCAGAAGCGTTTGGCTGGGACTTTCGCCAGCTTGAGCGCGATGGCAAGCTGCGTGTGATCATGACCAGTCCCGAAGTCAGCCGCTCGGATCTCGAAAGCGTAGGGGGGACGATCGAGACGCTGGCGCGCGAGATGGGGGCACGCCGTATTCTCATCGACAGTGTGTCTCACTTTGATCAGCTCGCCGACGACCCGATCGAGCTGAGATCGGTCGTCTATGGATTCATCAACGCCCTCAAACGCGAGGGGCTGACCAGTGTACTTACCCGCGAGAGCCCTGTTCTCCTGGGCGAGGATGAAGCCGAAAACGCCATCTCGTACGTGGTCGACAGCTATATTATGCTGCGCTATGTCGAGATCGAGAGTGCGATCCGTAAGGCCTTGCTCGTCTTGAAGCTGCGTGGAAGCGATCATGCCAAAGACATCCGCCAGTTCGAAATCACGAGCAAGGGGATCGAGATCATGTCCCGCTTCGAAGGCCAGGAAGGGATCATGAGTGGCAGTCCACGGCGAATGGCGGAAGCCTTTGACCAAGCCTTTGGGCCACGCAACAGTGAACGTCGAGGCCGGCGCGAAGGCCAGGGCGGCTAATCCAATCCGTGGCTGGGACGCAAGCCGGCGCGCAGTGAGGATGCAAGCGAGTGACCAGCGCTAGAGTCAGGGATGTGGGGGCGACGTTTTGAATATTGTAGGTTCCATCCTCGTGCTCTACTGCTGGACTCTGGCGGCGATCCTGATCCTTGCTCTCTTTCTCATCGGCCGCTATTACCAAACGCGCTACGGCCAGAGAAGCCACTACCAGTTGTTCCTCGTCCCACTCGCGTTCTTTTTCGCCGCGGGTGTGTGGGATGCGTTTTTCGCCAACGACTATACAGGCGACCCACTGCTCGATTTCGTCGGTGCCTGGGGCCCTGATCTCTTGATGCTGCTGGGCGGATTGGTGCTGATCTATCTCATCTATTCCCTCCACCGGAAAATGATGGGAGGGCGCCGGTGATCGACCTGGTCGGAGCCATCATCGGCTCCCTGGGCTTGATCTCTCTTGTCTTTGCCCAGGTGATCCTGGGCCAGTTTGGCCGCAAGTTGGGCGCCGTAACCAAGATGCGTGCCTACTACCAGGCCTACTATGTTGCCGGTGCGCTCTTGACACTCGCCCTCGTGATCCGTTTTTTACGGGCCAGCATCTTTTGGGCACCGGAAAGTGATATCGCCCCTGCGCTCAATTCCCCCCTGCTTTATCTATTTCTGTATCATCTGCCGCTGGCCGCCGGGTTGACCATCGGGCTTGTCGTCACCTGGCTCTATTGGAGTTGGCTTCTGAAAGAATGATGGTGCATGGTAGATCGGTTCCAACACCTATTCGACAGCCTTGCCGAAAAAGTCGTCGTCGTCGATCGTGATCTACGGATCACATATGCCAATCCAGCCTGGGTACGGTGCTTTGGCCAGCCAGACACACCGATTATCGGCCGCCTCTGCCCGGGCGCGGTGCAGGCTGGCGATTCGTGCCCGATGGCACAGTGCCCAGCCCAACGTGTTTTTGAAACCGGCCAGCCACTCACCTTCTGGTGTGCGGCGCCGGCGGTGCCCAACCACCTCGTGTCAGCATCTCCGATGCTGGACGATGCCGGGCAGGTCGTCGAGGTTGTCCAGGTTCATCATCCACCCCTCCCGACTATCGCACCAGAGCACACGTACCGCGACACAGCCACCGCCCTGCGCCAGACCGAGCTGACCACTACCTCGGGGCAGGGACTTGGGGCGGTGCTCGACACGCTCCTCGATCAGCTCGGCCGGGTGTTGAGCTATGACAGTGCCTCAATCTTTATCCCAGGCCCACGCAGCGGATCTGAACCCCCCTCGACCTGGCACATTCTTGCCGGCAGCGGCTTCCCTGCTTCTGTGGACCTGAGCACTATCACCCTGGGCGCGGACGACAAAAAGCTGGCATGGCTGCTCGAAAACCGTGCGCCACTGATCATTGACGACGTGCACAATGATCCCAAGTGGTCCTCTTTCGCCGGCCTCGAGTATATTCGCTCGTGGCTCGGAGCCCCCCTGATCTCACAGGGCCGGGTCATTGGGATACTGAACCTGGACAGGGCCATCCCCGGCTTTTACACCAAGGCCCATGCGGATCAGGTGATGACTTTTGCCAATCAGGCCGCCATCGTCGTCGAGAACGCGCGCCTGCTGGAAGCAGAGCGTACGCGGTCGGGGCAATTGCGCCTCCTCCGCGACCTGAGCCAGCGCATCCTGTCGATCCTCGATCCAAGCGCCCTGCTCGAGTATGCAACAGCAGCGATTCAGCAGGAGTTTGGCTACTATCATGTCGACGTGTTCCTGATAGACACAACGGGCGAGTTTGTCACCTTTCAGGCGAGCAGCCATCCTGCCAACGCGGCACGCTGGCGCAAGGACGGCCTGCAATTTCAAGTAGGCAGCGAATGCATCACAGGGCATGTGGCCGCGACTGGCCGGCCCTACGTATCAGGCAACGTCAAGGAGGATCCTCTCTACCTCCAGGATACGCTGCTCACAGAGACCCTCTCGGAGATGGCGGTGCCGATCAAGGTCGGCCAGCGGGTGGTGGGGGTCATCGACGTCAACAGCGACCGGCTCGACGCTTTTGACGAACAGGACCTGTATATTGCACAGAGCCTGGCCGATCTACTGGCGCTCGGCCTCGAGAACGCCAGGTTATACGCTGCGGCCAACCGTCGGGTGACAGAGCTGGAGGTGGTGCGCGGCGCCAGTTTGAGCCTGACATCGAGCCTCGATCTGCAAGAGGTGCTCGAAGCGATCCTGGAAGCATCGTTGAGCCTGATTCCCGATGCCCAGAACGCACACGTCTTTCTCTACCAGCCCGCGACTGCCGGCGAGGAGAACCAGCTCACCTTTGGTGCCGCCAGGTGGGCTGACGGGAAAACCGGTACACCGTGGGCCACCCCGCGTGAAGGTGGATTGACACAGACGGTGGCCCGCAGTGGGCAGACGATCGTCGTCCCCGACATGCGAACCCATCCCCTGTTTCAGAACGCACCACAGGAATGGCAAGGAGCGATCATCGGCCTGCCACTCAGGATCGGGCAGCGAGTGGTTGGTGTCATGAGTATTGCCTACCACCATCCCTATACGGTGCCCGACACAGAACTGCATGCGATCGAGCTGCTCGCCGATCAGGCAGCGATTGCCGTAGAAAACGCCCGGCTCTTTGCATCGGAACACCAGGCACGGATCAGGCTGGAAAGCATCCAGACGATTGCCATAGCCCTGGGGACGGAGCTCAATCTCGATATCTTGCGCGACAAAATCGTCGTCGAAGCCGCTCACGCCTTTCAGGCAGAAGCTGTCAGCCTCATGCAGTGGGATGACACAGAAGAAACCCTTTCGATCCGCGCCGGCTATGGGCTGTCACCGGCATATGTCGAACAGCAGCGCATCCAGCGCGACAGAGCGGAGCAGATTATTGCCGCCTTTGATGGGCTCGAACCGATCTATATCGACTCGTTGCCCGAACGCCCGATTGGCGAGGTCGATCTGATCCGCCAGGAGAACCTGTACAGCATTCTCATCGTCCCACTCTTCCTCCCCAACCGGTTTGTCGGTGCTCTGAACATATACAGTAAAGGCTACCGCCGCACCTTTGGCAGTGCCGAGATGGATCTCGCCAAGGCATTTGCAGCGCACGCAGCGGTGGCCATCGAAAATGCCCAGTTGTTCGCCGCCGAGGCACGGCGGCGGCGCGAGGCGGAAACACTCCAGGCTGCCACGCAAGCGCTGAGCAAGACCCTTGGCCTGCAGCAGATCTTTGAGGTGATTCTCAACCAGCTTCGAGAAGTCGTGCCATATGACAGCGCCACGGTGCAGAGGTTGGTTGGCCAACGGCTCCAGATCATTGGCGGGCACGGCTTCCCCAACCTGGACGATCTGCTCAACCTCTCTTTCGACATCACGACGACCGACAACCCGAACTGCCTGGTCATCGAGCACCGCGCCCCCCTCATCCTGGAGGATGCTCCGGCTCTCTATTCGAACTTTGGCCAAGAGCCCCACGCCCAGGCACAGGTCCGCTCATGGCTCGGCGTACCGCTGCTCTTTGGCGATCGCCTGATCGGTATGCTCGCGCTTGACAAGCGCGAGCCGGGCTTTTACACGGAGGAACACGCACGCCTGGCTCTGGCGTTCGCTGCCCAGGCAGCCATCGCCATCGAAAACGCGCGACTCTACCAGGAATCACAGCAGCGCCTCAGAGAGATGGCCCTCCTGTTTGACGCAAACGCGGCGCTTTCTACCTCTCTCGACATGGACAAGGTAGCAGTGATCACGGCGCAGCACATCACCACTGCCCTCGAAGCGCAGGGATGCGCTATTTCCCTGTGGTACCCGGACCAAGATGAACTCATCACCCTGCTCGATTATTCGTCCAAACCATTGGAGTGGCAGGGTGAAAAACCTGGCACTGTGTACCGGATTGAACACTATCCTGCTAGCCAACACGTCCTCACCCGCCGTGAACCACTGGCGGTGCAGGCCGATGACCCCATTGCGGATCCTGAAGAGTGCCGGTGGATGGTCCAGCAAGGTGTCGCGTCGGTGCTGATGGTGCCCATGGTCGTACGCGACAAGGTGGTGGGCCTGCTCGAGCTGATGGAAACGGAGCACCCGCGCGATTTCACTGCTACCGAGATCAGCCTGTGCCAAACACTGGCCAACCAGGCGGCAGCCGCACTGGACAATGCCCGCCTCTTTCGCGAAACCGAGACCCGTGCACGAGAGATGGCCGCCCTCGCCTCTGTCAGCCAGGCGCTGATGACCCTGGAGCTCGACGACGTGCTCGACAACATTGCCCACAATGCCCTCAGGGCAGTTCATGCCGAGATCGCGTCTGTATACCTGCTGGACGAAGAGCGGCAGATCCTGGTCCCTCGCTCGGTGCATGGCATGGGAAGTGCCGAGCTGGAACAGGCCTTATTCCAGCTCGGCGAGGGCACGATAGGGCAAACCGCGGCGTCGGGTGAGCCCTTGATCGTCTCGGATACAACCAAGAGCACAGTGTTCACGCCGAAAAGCACCTTGGCCCAAAAGATCAAGAATACGCTCACCGTACCGCTGATCGTGAAAAAAGAGGTCATTGGCACACTGGAAATGTGCAACAAGATCGGAGAAGGTGGATTCACCATCGCCGACCGCGATCTGCTCGGGGCATTTGCGGCCCAGGCGGCAGCGGCCATCGACAATGCCCGGCTCTACCAACAGGTCAGCCACCACCTCGAAGCAGTCCAGATCGTGAACAAGGTCGCTCAGGCCATCACCTCCACCCTCGACTTTGACCTGATGGTGCGCCGCGCCGTCGATGCACTCGTCGGCACGCGCCACTTTGAACGGGTCAATATTCTGATGGTTGACGAGGAACAGCAAGAGCTGTGGCTGCACCCTGCCCTGGCATCAGGTACCAGGCCTTCGGGGCGGGGCGGCATGCGCATACCTCTTGATCAGGGGATCACAGGCTGGGTAGCGACCACCGGCCAATTGGCGCGTGTCACCAATGTGGACAAGGACCCACGCTACCTCCGTGGCTATCCCGATACGCTGGCCGAGATCTGCGTCCCACTGCGCGCGGGGGTGCGCACCATCGGCGTGCTCGACGTCCAGAGCACGCACGTCGATGCCTTTGCAGAGGACGACGAGCGGCTGCTCAGCACCGTCGCGGGCCAATTGAGCACCGCGATCGAGAACGCACGCCTGTTTATCGAGACGCGCCAGCGGGTGCGCGAGCTCACCGCCCTGATGCAGGTCAGCCAGGCACTCAACGAGGCACAAGGCCTCGACACGATCCTCGACATCGTGCTCGGAGAGGCATTCATACTCATTGGCAGCGGTGAGGGCTCTGTCATCCTGATCGATCCCCCGGGCAGCAACCGGCTGCGCATCGTCGCAGCACGTGGCCTGGACCAAGAGGTCGTCGCCGCCTTTAACAACCGCCCGGTCTATACACACGAAGGCACCTACCGCCGCACCTTGCAGACGGGCCAGATCGTCGAAGTGACCGATACGTCGCGAGACGACGATTTCTTGACTGACGTCGGTTCCCGTGCGGCTTCGATCACCAACATTCCCCTGGTCACTGACAAGGGACCCATTGGGTTGATCGCGGTGGATGGCCTGCCGGGCGACGAGACCACGCGCCGGCTGCTCACCACGCTGGCGGGCATGGCGGCGGTCGCGATCGACAAGGAACGGCTTCACCAGGAAACCGCACACCGGCTGTCAGAGGTCTCGACCCTCTACACCCTGGCCACTCAGATCACAACCAGCCTGGCCATGACCGCCGTACTTGATTCGATCGTCGCCATTTTGCGCATGACCCTTGACTGCCGCTCGTGCAGCATCTTTTTGATCGATCCCACGGGCGAGTACCTGCAGTCGGAGGCAGCCAGCGGGCCAGCAGCAGCCTGGCGTGGCATCGCCCGGCTGAAGGTCGGCGAAGGGATCAGCGGGCGTGTCGTCTCTGAGCGCCGCTCGATCTATGTCCCGAATACGGCGATCGAGCCCGATTTTATCTTTTTCGATCCACAGATTCGATCCCTGCTGGTGGTGCCCCTGGTGGTGCGCAACAAGGCCATCGGCACCCTGAGCATCGACGACACCAAGCCGCACGCTTTTGACGAGGAGCTGCGCCTGTTGACCATCGCCGCGGCGCAGGCCGCCGTGGCGATCGAGAACGCGCAGTTGTATGAAAGCCTACAGAAAAGCTATGGCGACCTCGAGCAGGCGTACGAAGAGCTACGCGAGCTGGACAAGATGAAATCTGAATTGATCCAGAATATCTCGCACGAGCTGCGCACCCCTCTTACTTTCATCAAGGGCTACGTGGAGCTGCTGCTGGATGGTGAAATGGGCCAGATCAGCGACGATCAGCAGATGGCCCTCGATATCGTCTCCAACAAGGCCGATGCCCTGTCCAAGCTCGTGGACGATATCATTTCCATGCAGCAGGCGGGGCGCGAACAGCTTCAGCTCGAGCCTCTCTCTATGGACGAGATGGCTGCCACGGCGGTGCGCTCGGCGCGGGTTACTGCCCAGGAGTTGGGCATCTTGCTGACCAAGGAGGAAGGTGGCGAGGAGCCCAGCCCCCCTGAGGCGGCACCCCTCGTCCTTGCCGACAGGCGCCGCCTCGGGCAGGTCTTTGACAACCTGCTGCAGAACGCCATCAAGTTCAGCAACCCCGGTGGCTCGATCGTGGTTCGTGTCCACTATGAAGGTGAGTCTGTGCGCGTTGAGGTGGCGGATACGGGAATTGGCATCCCGAAAGATCAACTCGCGCGCATCTTTGAGCGCTTTTACCAGGTTGACGGTACTACCACGCGGCGCGTTGGCGGCACGGGCCTGGGGCTGGCGATTGTGAAGCAGATCGTGGAAAACCACGGCGGGCAGGTGGGAGTGGAAAGCGAATTGAACAAAGGCAGCGTCTTTTACTTCACGTTACCTGTTATTTGATGATACCCAAGGAGGTCAATGGCACCATGTCCGAGAGGTACTCGGGTTCGCCCATCCGAACATTTGCCGAGCTACTGGAAGCAGCCCAGAGAAAAGGGCCCAAAACCGTCGCCGTCGCGGCCGGACACCAGGCCGAGGTGATGCTCGCCGGCCTCGACGCAGAGATGACCGGGCTGGCCGAAATCATCCTCGTAGGTGATGTGGACCGCATCCGGCAGGTCGCGGACACCGAGGAGTTTGATATCTCGCGCATGGACCTTGTCCACGAGGCCGACCCAAGGCAGGCGGCCTACCAGGTGATGAAGCTGGTAAGCGACGGCGAGGCCGACATTGCCATGAAGGGCAAAGTGGAGACGAGCGACTTTTTGCGAGCCGCACTCAGCCGTGACCTCAACCTGCGCACAGGCCGGCTGTTCACGCACGTCGCCGCTTTCGAAATCCCCGATTTCGACCGACTGATCTTTATCAGCGACGCCGGGGTAGTCGTCGCCCCCGACCTGGAGCAAAAGGTCCAGATCGTGCAGAACTCGATCCTGGTGGCACACGGCCTGGGCATCCCGCTACCGCGCGTGGCTGTGCTGGCGGCGACAGAAGTCGTGAACCCCAAAATTCCTACCACGCTCGACGCGGCCAATCTGTCCAAGATGGCAGACCGCGGGCAGATCCAGGGTGGCCTCGTCGACGGGCCCCTGGCCCTCGACAACGCCATCTCGCCCGAGTCGGCCAGGATCAAGGGCATCAAGAGCGAAGTAGCGGGCTATGCCGATATTCTGATCGCTCCTGACATCGAGGCCGGCAATGTCCTGGCCAAGGCGATCACCTATTTTGCCCAGGGCAAAATGGCTGGCATTGTCGTCGGTGCCCGCTGTCCTCTCATCCTGCCCTCGCGGTCAGATCCGCGCGAAGCCAAGCTGGTGTCACTCGCCCTGGGAGTGATGCTGGCACAATGAGCAACTACGACCGAGAGGGGCATGAGGTCCTTGTGCCCCCGGCCATCATCTTTACCGGCCGGTTTGGCAGTGGCAAGACAGAAATAGCCCTCAATTATGCGCGACGACTGGCCGCCGATTCGGCTGGGTTCGAGATGGCGCCGGACAACATGCCACCCAACTCTTTGCCGATAGCCCTGGTCGATCTCGATATCGTCACTCCTTACTTTCGCTCGCGTGAAACGGCCGACTGGATGCGCACATTTGGTGTCGACGTCGTGGCCCCATCGATCGTCGGACAACACCTCGACATTCCGGCCATCACGCCTCAGATCCTGGGCGCTATCGAGCAGCCCGGCCGGCAGGTCGTGCTGGATGTGGGCGGCGATACGCAAGGCGCGCGCGCACTCGGCCAGTTCAGCGCAGCGATTCGCCGCCGTGGTTACGTCATGCACTTTGTCGTCAACCCGTTCCGGCCATTCACCGATAACACAGTGGGGGTGAGAGAAGCCATCGCCGAAATTGAATCGAGTTCGCGACTCGAGGTGACAAGCCTGGTGAGCAATCCGAACCTGATGGACGAGACGACACGCGAGCACATCGTGACCGGGCACACCGCCATTGAAAAGATTGCCGCCGAACTCGAACGGCCGATCGCATTTCTCTGCCTTGACGAGCGCTGGGTAGACGAGATGGGTGCGCGTTTTGAGCAACCGGTCCTGGTTCTCGACCGCTACTTTGACCAACCGTGGGGGTAAAGGACCCACGACCCCAGGAAAGATGATAAGGGAGCAAGCTATGGCACAGATTCGTAACTTTGCCCAACTGCTGGAAGGCGCGCTCCAGTGCGAAAACAAGCGCGTCGCCATTGTGGGGGCGGGGCAGCGCGAGACCCTGCACGCCGTCCGCATGGCCCACGGCCTCGGCCTGGCCGAGTGCATCCTCATCGACGATCCCAGGCGACTCGATCAGGTCGCATCTGAAGAGGGCATCGATCTCGACGGCATGCCTATCATCAATGAATCGGACATGGTACAGGCGGCCTACAAGGCCGTATCGATGATCCACGCCGACGAGGCAGACATGGTGATGAACGGCCGGGCGCTGCCTGTGGAGCTGATGAAGGCGGCGCTCGACGCAGGCAAGGGCCTGCGCATTGGCAAGCTGATCAGCGATGTGAGCGTGTTCGAGATTCCCGACTTTGACCGCTTGATCCTGGTCAGTGACGTAGCCATCATCGTCTCGCCGAACCTGGCACAAAAGGTAGCGATCGTACAAAACGCGATCGATACGGCGATCGAGCTGGGCATCGAGCGACCCAAGGTGGCCATCCTGGCTGCGACTGAGATGGTCAACCCCGAGATGCCGGCGAATATGGATGCGGCCAACCTGTCGAAAATGTCCGAGCGCGGCCAGATCCGCGGCGGCCTCGTCGACGGCCCGCTGGCGATGGACAATGCCATTTCGGCCAAGGCCGCCGAGATGAAGGGGATCAAGAGTGAGGTAGCCGGACACGCCGACATTCTCATCACTCCCAATGTAGAATCGGGCAACATTCTCGCCAAAGCCATCTCGTACTTTGCACGCGGGCACATGGCAGCCGTCGTCGTGGGTGCCAAGTGCCCGATCGTCATGCCGTCGCGCTCGGACCCGCCGGAGCAAAAGATGTTGTCGCTGGCATTGGGTGTTTACCTGACCAAGAGCCGATCTGGAAAGTAGCAGGATAGGTTCCCGTGTCCGGCACATCGGCTCGGGCCAAGGCTGCCACCGCTGTCACGATAGCGAGGGCACAATCTACCAATCTGAGGAGGTGGAACTCATGAGTCATATCGTTATCGACGAGGATCGGTGCAAGGGGTGTGAGCTGTGCACTACAGCCTGTCCTCAAGACCTGGTACATATGGCCGATCGCTTTAACGTCAAAGGTTACCGGCCTGCCGAATTCGTCGATCCAGACGGCAAATGCACCGGGTGCACCCTGTGCGCCATGATGTGTCCCGACGTCGTCATCGAAGTATATCGCACGGTGCGGAAAAAACGGGAGTAGGGGAAACACGCACACCGCCGGTACGAGTGGCGCGGTGCTGTTGTTCCCGGTGGCGTGAACCGCCTGGTATCAGGCCCAAGGGGACTGGGCTCAAGAGCACCCGGATGCGCCCAACCCGGACTCTGATTTCGAAAGGATCGAATAATGAAAGTGTTGATGAAAGGCAACGAGGCGATTGCCGAAGCCGCCATCCGGGCAGGATGCGAGGCATACTTTGGCTATCCCATCACCCCACAGACCGAAGTCCTCGAGTACATGTCGCGCCGCATGCCCGAGCTGGGCCGCGCCTTTGTGCAGGCTGAGAGCGAGCTGGGCGCGATCAATATGGTATACGGCGCCGCTTGCACAGGGGCGCGCGTCATGACCACCACGTCGAGTCCCGGTTTTAGTCTCATGCAGGAAGGCATCTCTTATATTGCCATGTCCTTCGTCCCATGCGTGGTGGTTAATATCATGCGCGGGGGGCCCGGTTTGGGCAACATCCAGCCCGCACAGGGTGACTATTTCCAGATGACCAAGGGTGGTGGCCACGGCGACTATCACCTCATCGTCCTTGCCCCGGCCACGGTGCAAGAGACCGTCGATCTGATCATCGAGGCATTCGACCTGGCGGACAAGTACCGCCAACCGGTCACAGTCATTGCCGACGGGATGATCGGGCAGATCATGGAACCTGTCGAGTTCCCCGAGATCGCAGAGCCCAAACGGCCAGAGCGCCCCTGGGCGCTGACAGGCGCCGAGGGACGTGAGAAGAACATTATCACCTCCCTCTTTCTCGGTGCCCAAAACCTGGAGCGTGAAAACTTGAAGCTGCAAGAGATCATCACCAGGATCGTGGCCAACGAGGTGCGCTACGACGAGTACATGCTCGACGGAGCCGAGATCGTGGTCGTCGCCTACGGCACCGCCGGGCGCATCGTGCAGACGGCAGTCAAGCAGGCGCGCGCCGACGGCATCGCGGCGGGCCTCTTTCGTCCGATCAGCATGTTCCCCTTCCCCTACGACCGCCTGCGCGAGGTGGCTGCCACCGCCAAGCAGATCCTCGTCGTCGAGCTGAGTGCCGGGCAGATGATCGAAGATGTGCGGCTGGCAACACGCGACCAGGTGCCCATTTCCTTCTTTGGCAAAATGGGCGGCGTCGTGCCACTGCCCGACCAAGTCCTGGCCGAAATCAAAAGGAGCCTAGAATGACCGAAGAACTGGTATTCAGCCGACCTGAAGCACTGGAACCGGTGGTGACCACCTACTGCCCGGGATGCATTCATGGCATCGTACACCGTTTGATTGCCGAAGTGATCGACGAGCTGGGCATCCGCGGGCGGACCGTGGGGATCGCCCCTGTCGGCTGCTCCGTGCTGGCCTACAATTTTTTTGCCTTTGACTTTGCCGAGGCAGCCCATGGCCGCGCGCCGGCCATGGCCACCGGCATGAAGCGCGTCCGCCCCAACCTGGTGATCTTTACCTACCAGGGCGATGGCGACCTGGCCTCGATCGGCACCAACGAGCTGATCCACGCCGCCGCCCGCGGGGAAAACATTACCACGGTATTCATCAACAATGCCGTGTACGGCATGACGGGCGGGCAAATGGCGCCGACCACGCTGCCAGGCATGGTCACCACGTCCTCGCCTTTCGGCCGCGATGTGGCCAGGCAGGGCCACCCCGTCAAGGTATGCGAGCTTGTGTCGGCGCTCGACGGCCCGGCCTACGTGGTACGGCGTACCGCTCACAAGCCGGCCGAAGTGCGCAGACTGCGCAAGGCGCTCAAGACCGCGTTTCAGGTCCAGCTCGCCGGCCTCGGCTACTCACTGGTCGAGGTCGTGTCGAACTGCCCCACCAACTGGGGCATGACGCCCAAAGAATCACTCGAGTTCGTCGACAAACGAATGCTCGCATACTACCCCCTGGGCGACTACAAAGTGATCGACGCAGTCAAGGAGTTGTGAGTTATGCATGAAGAAGTGATCATCTCTGGCTTTGGGGGGCAGGGCGCCCTTTTTGCAGGGCAGTTACTCGCCTACACGGGCATGGACGAAGGTTGGCAAGTGACGTGGATCCCGTCCTATGGTCCCGAGATGCGGGGCGGTACGGCACACTGCATCATCATCCTGTCCGACGAGGTTATCGGCTCACCCATTATCCGCCAGCCCACGATGTGCATCGTCATGAACCCGGCCTCGATGGAAAAGTACGAGCCGCTCGTCAAGCCCGGCGGCGTGCTGGTGGCCAACTCGACCCTGGTGCGCGACCGATCAGGGCGCGACGATATCGAGACGGTGTATATCCCGGCCAACGATCTGGCTTCCGAGCTGGGCAACGTCAAAATGGCGAACGTCATCCTCCTCGGCGCCATGCTTGGCACCCGCGAGATTGTGCCTCTCGACAGCATCAAGCGCAGCATGCACGAGCACATTCCCGCGCATCGCCAAAAGATCGTCGAGCCGAACAAGCGCGCACTCGACTGCGGCGTGGCCTTTGTCCGCGGGACCTAGCCACAAACCCTTTCAAATAGGCTCCCAGGCCCGTCTCGGGCCGCCCCTGGGGACGGGGGCTTGAGCCCTATTCGAAAGGGTTTGGATCTAGCCAGGTGTTGAGAGAGCTCGATTGGGGAGGCACTTTCACCGCCAAGATGCCAAGAGCGCCAAGACTGAGCATTTATCGTCTGGAGATCTTGGGTCTTGGCGGTGAACCATGATTTTTCAGGAGCGGCACCATGCGTTTCGGGAAGCTCGACCTGCACGTCGTGTCGGATGGAACCTACTGGGAGGATGGCGGCGGACTGTTCGGCCTTGTCCCCAAAACGCTCTGGTCCCAAGTCGCAGGCGCTGACGAGCAAAATCGCATCAGGTTCGAGAGCCGGTGCCTGCTGATCCAGACCGATCAACAGCGCATCCTGGTCGACACTGGCTATGGCGACAAGCTATCGGACAAGGAGCGGGGATTTATCAGCTTGCAGGGTGAGCGCCGCCTGCTGGGCAGCCTCGAAGCGCTCGGCATCGGCCCGCTCGACATCGATCTGGTAGTGAACACCCACCTGCACAGCGACCACTGTGGCGGGAATACCCACCGTGACGACACGGGCGAGATCGTCGCCACCTTTCCATGGGCCACTTACTGCGTCCAGCGTCTCGAGCTGGCCGACGCATCGTTTCCCAACGAGCGCACACGCGCCACGTACCTTCCTGAAAACTGGGAGACTCTGCAGCGCAGCGGTCAACTACGCGTGCTGATGGGGGACACGCGCCTGACGGATGAGGTGCGCGTGATCGTGACACCAGGGCACACGCGCGCCCACCAGTGCGTGGTCATAGAGAGTGGTGGGCACACGGCCCTCTTTCTGGGGGACCTGGCCTCGTGGCCCGTGCACCTCGAGCGGCTGGCGTGGGTGGCTGCCTACGACCTCGAACCGATGGTCAGTATCGAGACGAAGCGAAATGTGGCACGCTGGGCCATCGACAACCATGTCCTTCTCCTTTTCGAGCACCACCCAGAGATTGCCGCCGGATACCTGCACGCCACCGAGCGGCCGGATCGGTTTCAACTGGAAGAGTTGCCCCTCGACGATTGATTGACATGGCAGTCGATCACGTCGTCTCGTCCCACTCCCGGATCGCCTCTTTGATCACCTCGCGCACTGTCATGTTCGGGATGTCGTCGAGGCTCTCATACTCATGGCCCTCGAACACAAATCGCACCATCCCCCCGGCGGTCTGGCGTACGTGTATGTCGCGCCGCGCCAGGGCCGGGATCAATTGGATCTTGCGCTGGACGATCACCTCGATCTCGTCGACAAAGGTGCGCGATGTCTCACTATCCATCCCCTTGGGAGATAGCCTGTGCTGGATAGAGCTCACCAGGGTGGCCTTTTCTGGAGGGGAAAAGGCCCCCATCTCGCTCAGCGAGCTCAAGAATTGTGCTTCCAGGTCCTCGCGTGGCAGCACGGGTGCAGGCGGCTGGTCCAGGCCACTACTTCCACGGCGCAGCTCTGAGCGGCTTTCCTCGCGCAGATCCTCGCGCCAGCGGTACGTCTTTTCCAGGGGCGCCGGTTTGCCCGACTCCTGTCTGCCCAACGCGCCGGTAAAGTGCACCAATTCCGTAGCCGCCTGGACAATCTGGCGCCGGCTCTGAGGATCCTGTATCTCTGTCATGCGCCGGTAGCGGTGGCCGGCCACCTCGACCAGGAGCGGACCACCGGGCTGCTCGCGCACGAGTGACAGGATCTGCCCGGTCAATTGCAGGGTGGGGCGGGGGGCCAGGCGCTCCTCCTCATACGCCTCGGTGAGCTTGGCGCGCTGGCGCCGGTTTGCCAGCACGACATAGAGCGCGAGGCCGATCAGGGTCAGAATGACCAGACCGATCAAGAGATAAAGGATCAGCTCCAAGAGCCGTGGATCGAGACCTTCCATCGTCCCTCCTGACACCTCCATCACAAAGAGCTGGCACGCAAGCCGTCGTTATTATACCCGAAAACCGTCTCCGGGCCAAGTCACGCTGCCTGCCGTGAGGCAGCTTTTACTCATACACCTTTTCTTCCACCCGGTCTGCGTCCGGCGCGTCTTCTTCGACGTCACGCACCACGGCGCCCCTGCCCAAAAGCTCCCGGTAGTACTCGTGCTCGATGATCGACGCCATGATCTCGTTAGTGCCCGTCCAGATCATGATCAGCCGTGTATCACGCATCAGCCGCTCGATGGGATACACATCCGTGTAGCCGATGCCCCCCATGATCTGCATGGCGTGATTGACTACCTGCCAGGCGGTGTCGGTGGCGAACTTTTTCGATTCCGAGACCAACCGGCGACAGCGACGTGGATCATCGCCGGCATCGATCGCCCGCGCCGCGCCATAGACTAACATGCGTGCCGCGTCGAGCTGGGTGATGCTGTCGGCTACTTTGAAGCCCACCGCCTGAAAGTTGCGGATCTTGTGCCCAAAGGCCTTACGCCGGTCCGAGTAACGGGCCGCCACCTCCAGCGCGGCGCGCCCCATGCCCAGTGCCCCGGCGGCACTCGTCATCCGTTCGGGGATCATCATCTGGTAAAAGATGGCCGCCGCGCCATTCTCGGGGCCGATCAGGTTCTCCGCCGGCACCCGCGCGTCGCGAAAGCGCAGCCGCCCTGTGCCGCCGCCCCGTGTGCCCATCAGCCCATAGACGTGTTCCACGTCCACCCCTGGCCCACGCTCCACCAGAAAGAGGCTGAGGCCCTCGTGGGGCTGGGCCTCGGGGTCGGTGCGGGCATAGACCAGCAGCACGTCGGCTCCCTCGGCGCCGACCACGAACCGCTTCTGCCCTTCCAGCACATAGTGATCCCCCTCACGCCGGGCGGTGGTGGTCGTCCCAAAAAAGTCAGAGCCGCCCCGGGGCTCGGTCAGTGCCTCGGCCACGGTCAGCTTGCCCTCGACGATGGGCCGCAGCCAGCGCGCCTTTTGCTCCGGCGTGCCAAAGACGTGGATCGCCTCACCCACGATGCTGGGCAGGGAATAGAGGCAGGCCAGCGAGGTGCCGAGCACGCCCACCTCCTCCAGCGCTACGATCTCGTCGGTCCACCCCAACCCGCGCCCGCCATACTCTGTCGCAAAACGCAGCCCAAGCAAGCTGGCTTCACCCAGCGCCTGCACATACTCGCGCGGATAGCGCACCTGATCCGCGTCCATATCCAGGATGAGCTGCTGCGGCACCCCCTTGACGAACGCCCGCATCTCGTCGCGCAGCCGTGTCTGTTCCTCGGTCAGAATCGCTTCGAACATGGCCCTGCTCCCCTTTCCTCCCTACGTGGATGTGTCCAACACACAGCCTATGATCAACGAGATCTATTGCCCGGCCCATGGTACCACGCACCGGAATCCAAATTCGCCGCTCCTGTGGCCAGGGTCGTGGATGATGCGCAGCGCGCACCGGGCGTCATCGGGACCGTTGGCCCACGAGCCCCCGCGCAGCACGCGCGAGTCGCCCGAGGCCGGCCCTGTTGGGTTGCTGGCAGGAGAGGCAGCATAGTAGCTGGCACCATACCAATCGCGCACCCATTCCCACACATTGCCCGCCATGTCGAGCGCGCCATAGGGACTGGCACCAGCGGGCTTGCTGCCTGCGACGGCCGTTTGCCCCCCGCAGTTGTTCGATTGCATCCGGCTGCAATCCCCGGCCGCGCCTCCCCACGGGTACTTGCGCCCATCTGTACCGCGCGCCGCCTTCTCCCACTCTGCCTCGGTCGGCAGGCGCGCCCCCACCCACTCACAGTAGGCGCGGGCCTGGTGCCAGCTCACGCACACCACGGGGTGGTTTGATTTGGAGCCGTCGCCGTAGGTCGGCGAGCCGCCATCGCACGTGGTCGGCGCCTGGCATACCCCCGCGTCGACGCACTTGCGAAATTGGGCATTGGTCACCTCGGTACGGTCGATCCAGAATGCATCCAGGTACACGGTGTGCTGCGGCTGCTCGTCGGCGTACCAGGCGCGTTGGCATCCGCTGCACGCGGCGAGGATGGCGTCAATGTCCGCATCGCTGCTACCCATGCGAAAGTCCCCCGCCGGCACAAAGACCATCGTCGCCCCGTCTTTCTGACGCGGGGCCGTGTCGCCGATGGAAGGCGGGCGCGGGGTGGGCGTGCGGGTCGGTGGGACAGGGGTGTCGGTGGGCAGAGGGGTGGGTGTATTCGTGGGCGGGACGGGCGTGTCGGTGGGCAGAGGAATCGGGGTGTCTGTCGGCAGGGCAGGTGTATCGGTGGGCACGGGCGACGGGGTGTCGGTGGGCAGGGGTGGATCGTCCTGGACGACAGGAGCGGCCGTGTATGTATCTGCCGGCTGCGCGGTGGCGGGGTGGGTGGGCAGGTCGGTCGGCACATCGGTCGAGGCGGGCGTGCTCTCGGGCACGGGGGATAGCGCCAGCGTGTGGGTTGCGGTCACGATGGCGACAGGGGTCGAGGGGTCACCGCCACCGCGTCCGAGCAGGGCCACGACGGCCACGATCAAGATCACCGCCAATACCCCAGCCGTCCCTGCCAAACCCCACAGCAGCGCCGGTCGCACGGTGGCCCTGCCAGGCACCGCACCAGCCTGCGGTGCGGCAAGGCGCCCTCCCCGCCGGGCAGGGATTGCTCGCGTCTCGGGCACGGGGGGCACGGGGCCGGCCCCCGGCGCGCGGGCAGGCACAGGGGCCGGCATCCGCGCCTGCTGCAACGCCGCACGCAAGGCGTCCACACTGTGAAAGCGGTGGTGCACATCTTTGGCGAGTGCCTTCAGCACCACCGCGTCGAGCCAGGCCGGCACGGAGGGGTTGTACAAGCTCGGCACCACGGGTGCCTCGTGACGGATGCGATAGACGTTATCGGCCTGGGCGCCGGGGGTCTCGCGCTCGTCGAATCCAAGGTAGGGGCGCCCGGCCAGCATGCGATAGAGCACCGCACCGACGGCATACACGTCGATGCGCGGGTCGTCGCGCACCCCGTCGGCCTGCTCGGGCGACATGTAGGGCAATGTGCCTGCGACAAAGCCGGCTGGCGTCATCCACGACCGCGTCAGCATCTCGCCCGGCACGTGCGCGATGCCAAAATCGGCCACTTTGGCCGAGCCGTGCGCGTCAAAGAGGATGTTGTGTGGTTTCAGGTCACAGTGCACCACCCCCTGCTCGTGTGCGCACGCCAACCCATCACACACTTCCACCGCCACCTGCACCGCCTCGTCAGGGCGCGGAACCTGGCCTGCACGCAGCCGATCCTCCAACGATCCGCCGGGCAGGTATTCCATCACAATGTAATAGTTCTCGCCTTCCGAAAAGACATTGTGCGTCGCGACGATTCGTTTGTGGCGCAGCCGCAGCGTGGCACGCGCCTCAGCCAGAAAGCGCTTGAGCGTTGCCTCATCGCCGACAAGCGCAGGGATCAGCTCCTTGATCGCCACCCGGTCGCGCAGCAGGGCGTCCTCAGCGAGATACACAAAGCCGAATCCACCTCGCCCTAACTGGTGTATGATGCGGTATCGATCGTTGAGTAAGGTATCACCAGGCTTGAGGGACATCGATAAACACCTCGACTTTGAGTCGATCTAGGTTTTCGCGCCATGGACCCCCACCCGGTCCGTTGCCATCCGTCACGTCACGGGGTGAACACACCGTGACAATCTCCCAGCCTTCCGGCAGGGTGTTTACGTCTGCTGGGCCGGCCTCAGTCCCTGGATGCGCGGCCACACATTCACCACGAACGTGACGGCGGCGATGGCAAGAAAAATGCCCGAGAGGCCCGCCAGGACGCGAAAAGAGTCAACCTGCGTCCACGCGTACACCGGCTCAAGCATGGCCTTGAGCGGCACGCCGGCATTCAGCGTGGCGCACGTCCCGTCGTCCTACCGTCCCGGGCATTTCAACGTTTCTTCCAACTTTTCCAGTTGCAGCGGTGCCAACAAATCGCGCAGTTGTTGGATCACACCGCCCAGGTCCGTCTCGCTGAGGGGGATCGCTACCGGCACATCCATCTGCACAGGCAGTTGCTGGCGCACCGGCACCATCGTGTTAAGCTGGATCGGCAGCCGCAGCCCGCTGGGCAGTTCGAGATAGACCGTGCCATTGATCCGCCCGCCACCTCCGGGCAGCACCATCGTCGTCGGCCGCTGCAGGTCGACCCCATCGGTCATGCGCACCGTGATGTTCTGATCGAGCGGCAGATCAAACTCGACCGGGATCGTCTGGCTGATCGAGATCGTGCGTGTGATCACCGCACTTTCAAAGTCGTCGAGCAGCGTGTTCAATCCCGTGACCGTGTCGCATACTATCCCGTCTTTCAGCGGCAGAAGCGTCTCGCGCTGATGCAAGAGGGCAAAGGCGAGAAGAAGCAAGATCATGACCACGGTGAATGTCACAGCAAAGGAAAAAAAGATGGCAAACTTTTCAAAGGCGAGCCACAGAATCTCCCAACGCTTCATCGATCTCTTTCCTTTCTGTGCAAGCTACGTGTTTTCATTATACCCGACAACCTGATATATGTCAATTCATTTGCATCACCTCAAAAATCGGGGTGGGATGTAGGGCGGATTGGCAATCCGCCCTACATCCCACAGATTATTGAGAGGATACATTCATTTCCCTTGCTGTCAGGCCGCGCCGCGGTGAGCTGATCCATGACGCCCACCTGGCGGGCAGTCCCCTCCCCACTTATGTTCGTTGCGCAACACCTCATTTTGTGCTATACTGTGTCTGCGTGAGGCCGCGTTGGGCTGAGGAGGCGTGGATGGATTGTGATGAACAAGGTGGCACAACGTTGCCCCCCTGGCAAGTAGTAACCGTGCAGGGTGAGCCCTACGAGGTCGCCGGCTACAAGCTCACACCCGTGGCACGCGTTCTGACCTACGCCGCAGGCCAGGGCACGCTGCGCGCCCGCTCTATGTCGGGTTGGGCCGCCGGCCTGGTGCGCGTCAAGCCGGTTGCCGTCGTCGTCGAGGGGGATGGACGCCAGAGGCGCATCAGGCTTGCCGGTACGGCAACAGGGGCACCAGGCGCCATGCTGGCTGGCGGCGTGGCCATCACGCTCCTGCTATGGGTCGTGCGGCGGCTGGCCCGCTGCGGGCGGCGAAAGCAAGACACCCATTGAGCAAGGGGCCGGTTCGAGCCGCGCCCCGGCATGAACTTGTGAAAAGAGGAGAGGACATATGTCGTTGAACCGCTTGTTCGATACGATTCAGCAGCTTCGCCAAAGTGCCCACTGGCGGAGCGCTTTTGGCGATCCACAGAGTGTGGGCGAGAGGACGATCATCCCTGTCGCGAGTGTCTGGTATGGCTTTGGCTTTGGCTTTGGACAGCCAGTGGCGGCGCCCCAGGAACCACGCCACCCGGGCGATGAGCCCGAGCCGCCCGCCGCAGGCGAAGGCGCAGAAGGGGGCGGTGCAGGGGGCGGTGGGGCGTCACGCCCCGTGGGAGCCATCGTCGTCACCGCCGACGACGTCTATTTTGAAGAGGCAGGCAGCTACAACAAGGTCGCGCTGGCGGGCATCGGGTTGGCAGGATGGATCGTCTTTCAGATCGCGCTCACGCTGCGCGAGGTTTTCGGACGTCGCTGAGGTTGTGGACCTGTATGCTAACAGAGTTGATTCATAACGGTGTGGTGGTCCTCGACCCACCGCCCTACCTTGGCCTTGTGCTCAAGATCCGTGGCGAGTGGTTCAAGCTCACACCCAAGCAAGAAGAGATGGCACTCGCCTGGGCCAAGAAACAGGGCACCGAGTATGTCGAGGACCCTACATTTGTCGAGAACTTTTTAACTGACTTTGGCGCCGAGCTTGGCCTGGACGACGTTCTGTCTGAGGAAGAGGTCGATTTTCGCCCTGCGATCCGCGTGGTGGAAGAAGAACGAGCAACCAAGGAGCAGATGTCGCCAGAGGAACGGAAAGCGCTCGCCGCCGAACGGAAAGCACAGCGTGAGGCGCTTGGCGAGCGCCATGGCTATGCCATCGTCAACGGCGAGCGGGTGGACCTGGCGAACTATGTCGTCGAGCCGGGTGGCATTTTCATGGGCCGCGGCCAGCACCCGCTGCGCGGCCGGTGGAAAGAGGGCGTCACGCGGGCCGACGTCACGCTGAACCTCAGCCCCGACGCGCCGCACCCCGAGGGCGAGTGGGGCGAGATCGTGTGGCAGCCCGAGTCGCTGTGGGTGGCCCGCTGGCGCGACAAGCTGTCGGGCAAGCTCAAGTATGTGTGGCTCAGCGACAGCGCTCCCATCAAGCAAGCGCGCGAAGCGCAGAAATTCGACAAGGTGTACGAACTGGATGCCGGGATCGACACTGTGCGCGAGCAGATCACCCAGGACCTGTCTGACCATGACGATAAACGGCGCCGGATCGCCACCGCCTGTTACCTGATCGATGCCCTCTGCCTGCGCGTGGGCGACGAGAAGGACGAAGACGAGGCCGACACAGTCGGCGCCACCACCCTGCGCCCCGAGCACGTAACACTTCACAACGATGGCACCGTCGAGTTTCGCTTCCTCGGCAAAGACTCGGTGCTGTGGCACAAACAGATCCCGCTGCCCGAGGTGGTGTGCCAGAACTTGCAAGATCTGATCGACAACGCGCGCCCCTCCTCTACTGTTGGCGGCGGAGGGGCGGCTTTGTCATCCGGCGAAAATGGCAACGACGGCGGCTCGGCACGCGACAAGCCACAGATCTTTCCCGACATCAGCAGCCGTGACGTCAACGCCTACCTGTCGGACGTGCTGCCCGGCCTGACAGCCAAGGTGTTTCGCACGCACCACGCCACGGTCGCAGTTCGTCGCGAGCTGCAAAGCTCGGGCGTCACGGCCGAGGACCCGGAGCACCAGAAGTGGGCCGCCGCCAGCATGGCGAATCTCGAGGCTGCTGTCCTGTGCAACCACACGAAAAAGGAATCAGCAAGCTGGGAGCGCAGCCGCAAACGCTACCAGGAAAGGCAGGTCAAAGCCGAGGCGCGCGTCGAAAGCGCCCGCCTGCGCCTGGAAGAGCATCAGCAGGCACTGGCCAGCCTGGAGGCCGAGGCGGGGGAGCAGCAGGACGCCGCACAGGAGGGTGACCGCGAAAAGGTGGCGCGCCGCTACGAAAAGCGTCTCGCCTCGGCGGCTCGTCGCGTGGAGCGAGCCCAAGAGCAGTTGGCCAGGGCCAGGATCGCCCTCGACAAGATCAAGGTGCAAAAGTCGATCGCATCCCAAAAGCGCACGTGGAACCTGGGCACCAGTCTCAAATCGTACATCGATCCCCGTGTCTACTACGAGTGGGGCACGAGCGTCAACTATGACGTCATCGAGCGCTACTACCCCAAAGCCCTGCGCCAAAAGTTTGCCTGGGTGCGCAACGGCGAGGATGGCGAATCCCAGGACACAGAGGGGTAGGCAAGAGATCAAAATGGAGATACAGCCCGTTCGCCTCATGATCCCCGGCCCCGTCGACGTCGACGACGAGGTCCTGGCGGCCCTCTCCCACCAGGTCATGCCCCACTATGGCCGCCAGTGGTTGGCCATCTACAACGAGGTCATCGGCTGTCTGAAACAGGTCATGCGCACCGAACACGACCTCCTCCTCATGCCAGGCCCCGGCACGGCTGCGCTCGACGCCGCCATCGGCAGCCTCGCGCGCACCGGCGAACCGGTTGTCGTTGCGCGGAACGGTTTTTTTGGGCGCCGCCTGGCCGCCATCGTCGCCGGCTATGGGCTCGAGGTGCGCACCGTGGAAGCACCCGCCGGGCAGCCACTTGATCCCGCGGCAGTGCGCCAGGCCCTAGCGCACACGCCCGAGGCTCAGGCACTGGTCGCGGTGCATCTCGAGACGTCCACAGGCGTGCTGAACCCCGTGCGCGACATGGCCCAGATTGCTGCCGAGTATGACGTGCCGTTTATCCTCGACGCCGTCTCGTCACTCGGCGGCGTTCCCCTGCCCGTCGACGAGTGGGGCATCGACGTGTGTGTCACTGTCAGCAACAAATGTCTGGCCAGCCCGCCTGGCCTGGCGCCGATCGCGATCAGCCCGCGCGCCTGGCAACAGATCGAGCAGAAGGGGAGCCGCGCGCACGGCTGGTACCAGGACCTGGCCACATGGAAAGAGTATGCCACTCACTGGGCCGACTGGCATCCCTACCCCACAACACTGCCCACCAACAGCATTTGCGCCCTACTGGCCAGCCTGCGCCGCATCCTGGCACAGGGACTCGACGCCTACTATGACTATCACGCGGCCGCCGCCAGGCAGGTGCGCGACGCCCTGCTATCGTGGGGCTTTTCAATGTTCACCAGCGAGCCCTATACCTCGCCGCTCATCACAGCCGTGTACGGCCCCCCGGGCCTCGATCTGGAAGCGTATCGCCACTACCTGCTCGAAGAGCGGCAGATCATGATTTCCGGGGGACTGGACGATCTGCACGGCAAGATCGTGCGCGTGGGCCACATCGGCAGGGCGGCCAACGCCGACTATATCGACGCCTTCCTCCAGGCCACGGCCGATTACCTGTCGCTGCAAGGGCTCGACGTGGCACCCTACCGGCCAGCCGCCTGATCTACCCCCTCGCCGAGCGCGCCCGATGACCGCTTTCTCGGTTGATACCTCAGAACACCGGGAGATCATCCTGGCGATCCAGCGGGCCGCCCTGGCAGCCGTCGATCCCGGCGCAGCGGTTCGCCGCCACGTGGAGCGGCGCGGCAGCCGGCTCATCGTCGGCGGTCGCGCCTACGATCTCGACACGCTGGATCATGTGTGGGTCATCGGCGGGGGGAAGGCCGCTGTGGCCATGGCCAGCACGCTCCACGACATTGTGGGAGATCGCCTGACAGGCGGGCTGGTGGTCACAAAACATGGATACGGCGCATCGAAGGTCGACACAGGACCCGTCGAGGTCGTGGAAGCGGGCCACCCCGTGCCCGATCAACAGGGTGTCGACGCCACGCGCCGCCTCGTCGACCTCGCCGCCAGGGCTGGGCCGCGCGACCTGCTGCTCGCCGTCATCTCGGGTGGTGGGTCGGCCCTGATGGTGTTGCCCGCGCCCGGCCTTGGCCTCGACGACGTGCAGCACACCACCGATTTGCTCCTGCGCGCCGGCGCGACGATCGTCGAGGTCAACACGGTGCGCAAGCACCTGTCGCAAATCAAGGGGGGCGGCCTCGTCCGGCTGTCGGGCCGCGCCCAAATCGCCGGGCTCGTCCTGTCCGACGTGGTCGGCGACCCACTCGACACCATCGCCTCCGGTCCCCTGTCACCCGACCTCACCACATTCGCCGATGCCTGGGCCGTGATCGAGGGCTACGACCTGGCTGATCGCCTGCCCCCCCCCGTGCGCGCTCGCCTGGAGGCGGGCCGGGCCGGGGACGCAACGGATACCCCCAAGCCAGGCAGCGCCCTCTTTGGCCGTGTGCAGGTCATCGTCGTCGGCAGCAATCGCCTGGCTGCCACCGCCGCTGTCAAAGCCGCGCGCGCGTGGGGGTTGAACAGCCTGCTCCTGTCCACCTTTGTTGAGGGCGAGGCGCGCCACGTCGCTCGCGTCGCCGCCGCGCTGGCCAAAGAGGTGGCGCACTCTGACCACCCCGTTCCCCGCCCTGCCTGCCTCGTGTGGGGCGGCGAGACAACGGTCACTGTGCGCGGCAGCGGCAAGGGGGGCCGCAACCAGGAGCTGGCGCTGGCCGCCACGCTCGCCCTCGACGGCGTGCCCGGTGTGCTGCTCGTGGCCCTCGCCACCGACGGCACCGACGGCCCTACCGACGCTGCTGGCGCCGTCGCCACCGGCGACACCGCCGCCCGAGCCCGGTCGCTTGGCCTCGATCCCGCCGCTCACCTGGCGGAGAACAACGCTTACCCCTTCTTTGACGCCCTCGACGACCTGATCCGCACCGGCCCTACCGGCACCAACGTCAATGACCTCCTCTTCCTCTTTGTCTTTCCCGAATTGACGAGTGATGAAAGAGAATGAGTATCATCTCAATAAAGGGGGGGAGTCGGGGTGTGTGCGATGCCCGCACACACCCCAACCCCCGATTATTGAGCAGATACGAGAATGAGGTGAAATATGCCAGAGCCCCAAGTATTCGTTACCCGCGAGATCCCCGATGCCGGCCTGGATCCGATCCTGGCAGAAACCAACGCCCGGGTGTGGCGAGAAGAGACGCCGCCCCCCCGTGACGTGCTCCTGAAGCAAGTTGCCGGCATCGACGGCCTCCTCTCCCTCCTCACGGACAAGGTCGACGCCGAGATGATGGACGCCGCTGGCCCTGGCCTGAGGGTTATCAGCAACTATGCCGTCGGTTATGACAACATCGATGTCGATGCGGCGACTGCGCGCGGCATCCCCGTCGGCAACACCCCTGGCGTGCTGACCGAGACCACGGCCGACATGGCCTTTGCCCTGCTCATGGCCGCGGCCCGGCGCATCGTCGAGGGCGCCCGGTACGTCGAGGCAGGCAAGTGGCATACCTGGGGACCAAAGCTGCTCCTGGGTCACGACGTGCACGGCGCCACGCTGGGTATCATCGGCATGGGGCGCATCGGCCAGGCCGTCACCCGCCGCGCCATGGGTTTCGGCATGCGGGTTGTTTATTTCGATCCCTTCTGCGACGACACCAAGGCTCCCTTTGTCGACGTCGCCATGCGCTGCGACCTCGACGAGCTGCTCGCCGAATCTGATTTCATCAGCCTGCACGTGCCGCTCACGGACGATACCTACCACATGATCAACGCCGTTGCGCTCGAAAAGATAAAGCCAACCGCCATCCTGGTCAACACCGCGCGCGGCCCCATCGTCGACCCTGACGCTCTGTACAACGCCCTTGTCTCGGGCCAGATTGCCTACGCCGCCCTCGACGTCACCGAGCCCGAGCCGCTGCCCGCCGGCCACAAGCTGCTGACCCTCGACAACTGCCTCGTCGTGCCCCACCTGGGCAGTGCCAGCCGCGCGACGCGTGATAAAATGGCGCAAATGGCCGCCGCCAATTTGCTCGCCGGCCTGCGCGGCGAGCGCCTGCCGAACTGCGTCAACCCGGCGGTCTATGATCGATGAACGACTAGAGCAAAGCGACGATGCCGGCTCTGGACGCCCGACCCCGGGCGTGGTATAATGGCGGCAACTCGACGATCGGCCTGTAGGCGATGGTGCCAGGAGGAAAAGCATGATGGCGACGGGGTGGCTCTCGAAACGGGTCTGGTCTGGCCTGATCCTGTTGGGCTTTGCCGGGCAACTCGCCTGGGCGGTGGAGAACCAGTTTTTCAACACGTTCGTCTTTGACAACATTGTGCCCGACCCCCGGCCCATCTCCTGGATGGTCGCCGCCAGCGCCATCACGGCCACGGTGACGACGATCCTGATGGGCACCCTCAGCGACAGGACCCGCGGCCGCTGGGGCCGGCGCCGGCCCTTCATCCTGGGCGGCTACCTGGCCTGGGGCCTCCTCACCGCGCTGTTTCCCACCGCGGCTCTCTTCCAGCCCGTCGCCCTGGCAGTGGGGCTGGCTATCCTCTTTGACTGCCTGATGACCTTTTTCGGATCGACCGCCAACGACGCGGCGCTCAACGCCTACGTGGCCGACGTCACCACGCTGGAGAACCGCGGCCGGGTGAGTGGCGTGCTGGAGATTATGACCTGGCTGGCCATCCTGGTGGTCTATGGTGGGGCCGGCTTGATCATTGAGGCGCTCGACTATGCTGCCTTCTTCTATCTGATTGGGGGGCTGGTGGTGGTGTTGGGGCTGGCCGGCGGCCTGCAGGTGCGCGACGTGCCGGCCGGCCCGTCGCCGGTGACGGGCTACTGGCGGCAGATCGCCGACACCTTCCGGCCGCGCAACCTGGCAGCGCACCGCAACTTTTTCCTGGTGCTGGGCGGCATCTCGCTGTGGGCCATCGCCCAGAATATCTTTTTTCCCTACCTGCTGATCTATTTGCAGCATTACCTGGAACTGGGCACGGTCGAGTCGTCGGCCATCATTGGCATCACCATCCTGGTCGGCGGCATCATGCTGGCCTGGCCCCTGGGATTGCTGGTCGATCGCTGGGGCCGGCGGCCGGTGGCGCTGCTGGCCGTGGCTGGCGAGATGGCCGGGCTGTTGCTCTTTTCGTACGCGCGCACGCTCCCGGCCCTGGCTGTGACCGGCGTGCTCTGGCTGGCGCCGCTCACAGCATGGACCATCGCCACGCAGGCGTGGAGCAAGGACCTCTTTCCCGAGGACCGGCGAGGACAGTTTGCCGGCTATTACCTGCTCTTCTGGGTGGCAGTGCCGATGGTGCTGGGGCCGCTCACCGGCGGCCTGCTGGCGGCGCACTATGGCATTCCCACCACGCTGAACGGCCAGGCCGGTTTCATCCCGACGCCCATCCTCTTTCGCGTCGCCGCCGTGGCGACCCTGCTGGCTGCCCTGCCGCTGCTGGCTGCCCACGCGGCGCAAGCGGCAGCGCCTGACAGCAGGCCGGGTTAGGAGCGTGACATGGCGATTCCCGAATTCATTTTGCGCAAACTATATGTCCCGGACAGCTTTCAGTCGGGAGCCGAGGGGTTTTCCTTTGCTCTGAACAACACCTTTGCTCCGGCCACGCTGACGGGCATCGCCCTGGAGGTGGATGGCCGGCCGGTGCCGCCAGGGCGGTTGACTGTGCAGGGCGGCGAAGGTCAACCGCGGGCTGCGTCCGAGATCACACCCGACCACCCCTTCCCCCTGTCGGTGGGGATGGTTTTCACTGTGCATGGCTCGGGTGTCGCCGTATCTGAGGGCCGGCTGGCGATCCGGGCCGACACACGCGAGATGGGCGAGCTTGTCTTTTCGATCCAGGCCGGGGCACAGACCGGCCCGGCCAGGGCGCGCCGCGCCTGGCGCCTGCCCCGGTTCTGGCAGCGCCCGCTGGCCGCCGACATCGAGGTGGACGCCGGCGAGGTGAGGGGAGAGATCAACCCGTGGGTGTATGGCCAGTTCGTCGAGCACCTGGAGCGCTGCGTCTATGGCGGCATCTGGACGGCGGACGGCAGCGCCCTGCGACAGGATACGGCAACGCTGATCGAGGCCCTGGCCCCGCCGCTCATCCGCTATCCCGGCGGCAACTTTGCCAGCGGTTACCACTGGGAGGACGGCATCGGCCCACGCGAATCGCGCCCCCAGCGTTTCGACGCGGCGTGGAATGCCCCGGAGAGTAACCAGGTGGGCACCGACGAGTTCCTGGCCTTTTGCGCCCGGGTGGGCGCCGAGCCCTTCCTGGTGGTCAATGACGGCTCGGGCACGGCGGAAGAGGCGGCGCGCTGGGTGGGCTATTGCAACGAGCCGCCCGAGGGCGAGCAGGGCCGCCGCCGGGCGGCCCACGGCCACCCCGCGCCCTACGGCGTGCGCCTGTGGGGCGTGGGCAACGAGGTGTGGGGGCGCTGGCAGATCGGCCACACCGACGCCAGGGCCTATGTGAGCCGGCTGCGCGAGTTTGTGACCGCCATGCGCGCCGCCCACCTGGACGCTGCCGATCCAGGGACACCGCTGCACATCGTGACCGTGGGCGATGGCATTCTGAGCGACACGCCAGACGACCCCGGCCGGCTCTGGAACGAAGCCGTGTTGCGCGGCGCCGGCGACTACATCGACCATCTCTCGTTTCACATCTACCAGCCCGACAAGGAGGGCTGGCAAGAGATCGACGACCTGGAGGCGCTGCACGGTGCGGTGTGCGCCGCGCCGTTGGACGTGGAGGCCATGATCGGGCGCATGGCGGCCCAGATTGCGGCCCTGGCCCCCGGCCGCCCGATCGGCGTGGCCCTGGACGAGTGGAACCTGTGGCTGCCGCCGCCGCCCGAGGCGCACAGCATGCACCAGGTGGTCTATACCCAGCGCGACGCACTCTATGTGGCCGGGATGCTGAACGTCTTTCACCGGCAGTGCCGCAGCCTGTCGCTGGCCAACCTGGCCCAGTTGGTCAACGTGCTGCCCCTCATCATCACCGACGAGGAGCGCGCCGTGGCCACGGCCCTCTACTATCCCTTTCTCCTCTACCGGCGCATGGAGCGGCTGGCGCTGCCGGCCCACGTCGACGGGCCGGTATTCGATAGCGCGCCACATGGCAGCATCGGAGCGCACCGCGACGTGCCGTACGTGGACGTCACTGCCACCTGCGATCCTGAGCGGCGGCGGATCGTGCTGGGCGTGGTGAACCGCCACCCCGCGCGCAAGGCGCGGCTGAGCCTGGCCCTACGCGGCGCCGGTGGCCTACGCCCGGCCGGCGGCTGGGTGATGAGTGGCCCTGATCCACTGGCGGCCAACACGCTGGACGCGCCAGAGCGGGTGGGCGTGCGTCCAGTCTCCCCGCCAGCACTGCGGGGCGATTGTGCCCAGTGGGAGCTGCCGGCCTGCTCGGTGGGGGTGTTCGAGATGGAGGCAGTGGGATAGGATCACCCAACAATGTCCTTGACGAGCTTGACAATTCGGGCATAGACCTTTCGATCGCTTATTGCCCATTCGTTCAGGTCGTCAAAGGCAGTAGGTCTCAAGCTCCTCATTTGGATCTACTGGATCTGTTTATCCTCCTGCATCCCGTGACTGATCAGGCAGCGGCCACCTCAGCCCGGCCATCAGCGTCCGGTAAAAGTAGGCCGGGTCCTGAAAGCGCACGAACCGGCTCACGTTCCGGCTCGCCTGCACCGTCACCACGTCCCCGTCCTGCAACTCGTACTCGAATTGCCCATCGACCGTCAGGATCGCCTGGTGATCGGTGTGCACGAGGATCTTGACAATCGCGCCCTCTGACAGGACGATCGCCCGATCCATCGCCAGGTGCGGCGCGATGGCGATCAGCAGGATATTCCGGAGCTGGGGAGGCAGCACCGGCCCGCCGGCAGCAAAGGCATACGCCGTCGACCCCGTGGCGGTCGACACGATCAGCCCATCTGCAGCGTAGGTCGTCAAAAAGCTGCCGTCGATGTGTGTCTCCAGGCGCACGATGCGTGCCAGGCTACCGCGGCTGATGACGACGTCGTTGAGCGCCTCATAACCCCGGCACTCGTCCCCACGATGGTACTCGGCATAGAGCATCATCCGCTCTTCCAGCCAGAAATCACCAGCCACGAGCCGTGGCAGCGCACTGTCCCATTCTTCCGGCTCCAGCTCTGCCAGAAAGCCGAGCCGGCCCATGTTCACCCCGAGCACCGGCACGTTGTGAGCAGATGCCATGCGCGCCGCGCGCAGGATCGAGCCATCGCCGCCGAGCGTCAACAGCAGGTCGAGCCTCTCGATCTCGGCCCGCACCGATTCTTCGTTCCAGGTAGAGCCGAGCCAGGTGGACAGCCCAAGCGCCTCGGCCCTGGCGGCCATCGACCTGGCCAATGGCTGGGTGCGCGGCAGCTTGGGATGGTGCAAGATTCCAATTCGTTCCATGCGGGACGCCTCGCGTATTATTCGGTTCTATCGACCCCCACATTATAACGCAACTGAGGCGCCCTGTCCAGACCCCCACCGTGAAACGTGATGCGTGATGCGTGATTCGAGATTGCACGCACGCCTCACATATCATGCATCACGCGACAAATCTCTTTCCGTCCCGCCGGCATAGAAGCTGCACTGCGTGCTGCCCCGAGTAGAGCACCGGCGGCACCCCGCCCCCCGGCATCACCCACTGGCCCGCCATGTAGAAATCTGCAAGCCCGGGCAGCGTGCGCTTGACTGCCGTGCGCATCGCCTCCGCCGTCAGCAGCCACCCCTCCCACGAGCCGCGGTCGTTGAGTGTGTAGCGCCACGTCGTGTAGGGCGTGGACACGTCGGTCACCTCCACCTGCGCGCCGAGGCCCGGGTGAACCCTCTCCAGCCGGCGCAGCGCCTCTCCCGCCACGCGCGCCTTCTCCGCCTCGTATCGCGCTTTATCTGCGCATCGTAGATCGTGCCAGAAATCCCACTCTGTCTCGAACTCGACCTGGATCACGCCCTTGCCCGCCGGAGCAAAACGATCGCTGTATCCAAAGGTGCGGACCATGATCGTGCCCAGATCCTGGCCTGTGACCTGCAACGGCTCGTCGAGCACGAGCGTGGTAAAGGGGGGCTCACCAGTGAAATCACGCGCCACGCCGTAGCTGATCATCAACAGCGGTCGGAAGCGCGGCCAGGTGGCATACCGCTTGTCGATGGCCGCGTCGACGTATCGCCCGCCGAGCAGGTCATAAATCGTGCTCCGCCCGTCGGCGGCCGAGATCACGGCACCCGCACGCCGCTCCAGCGGCGCAGGGGCGCCGTCCACTAGCCGCACCCCTACCGCCCGATCCGACTCGACCAGGATCTCCCGGACTGCTGCCCTGTACGTCACCTCGCCGCCCAGGTCGAGGTAGCGCTGCTCCATTGCCCTGACCAGGTCCCGGCAGCCACCCGCCAGCAGGCCCAACTGCTCATCGGCCAGCAGCGCCAGCAACATCATCACAAAATAGACCGGCACCTCGGGCATGAAGAACAACTCGAGGAACATGGCGAGTGTCGGGTCGTGTGCCTCGCGCACATACTTGTGCATCGTCTGGCCAAACTTGCCCGTAAAATAGCGTAACATGCCGCGCATCGCCCACAGATCGCCAAGCTGTGCGAAGGGGCCGGTGAGCTCTGGCGGGCGGGCCATGCCCACCGTGCTCATGTCCATGCCCTGCATCGCCTTTGCTCCGGCGATCAGCTCATCCACCAGCCGCGCATCGGCCGGCGACAGCGCCTTCAGATCCACGGCCAGCCGGTTGAGGTCAGGCGTGATCACGACGCTGCGCCCACTCGGCTCGTGGACGTAGCGTCCGAACGTGTCGAAATCGACGACAGGCACGCCCGGTACGATGCCCACGGTCTGGTAGAGATCGTACAGGCCCGTGCCTGGCTTGTGGCCCATCAAGAAGTGGATGCCGCCATCGATCAGGTACCCCTTGCGCCGCCACCAGGCAGCCACCCCGCCCGGCTGCGAGTGGTGCTCCACGATCTGGCTCCGGTAGCCGTTCATCTGCGCATAGCACCCCGCCGCCAGCCCTGCCAGCCCCGCGCCGATAATGATGACCGACCTGTCGCCCATCCTATCCTCCTTCTTCCCTCACGTGGGACGCACCATCGAAAGTGCGCTGCACGACCCCCTACAGCCGATCGCGCATCTTTACACGACCAAAGACGGCGACTCCCGCCACGAAATAGAGCGCCGACAGGACCGCCGCCGCCGCCAGCCGGAACCCCACCTGCTCCAGCCCGCAGCCGTAGCACAGCACCTGCTGCAGCGCCATGAACCCGTGCGTCGCGGGGAACACGTCGAACAAGCCAATCCGGTGCCCTGCCACCTGGAAGAGGGTCAGCGCTGGCATCTGGTAGAAGGCGCCCGACAGAAAGACCTGGAGCATGGCAAAAGTGCTGCCGATGTTTGCTGCCTGGCTATCGTTCTCTGAAAAAGCCGCCGTGATCAGACCGAGGCCGACAGCCGAAAAACTGATAGCCAGCCCGATGGCGACCGCCAGGGGCAGCGAGCCGCGGTTGTGGAAACCAAGGGCAAGCGCCGCCGCGAACACCGCCGCCACCTGCACCACCGCCACCACCATCTGCGAGACGCTGATCCCACCCAGAAAATGCCAGGCACTCAGGCGCGTTAGCCGCAAGCGGCGCAGCGTGTGCCACCGCACCTCGCGCGCCACCAACATCGCGGTCTGTGGGATGATCATCAGCCACGCAAAGATCATCATGCCCGGCGCGTACAGGTCGAACTCGGTCTCGGGACCCGCCGCCACGAGCGGCTCTTCGACTATGCGCACCGGTTCCACCCGCCCGGCGGCCTCAGCCGCATGTCGCACAATCAGGTTGCTCAGGATGGTGCTCGCCCGGTAGAAACGACCATACAGCGCATCGCCGACGAGCGTCACCCCGCCCCCATCGGGTGCAAACACAAGCAACGCCGTGACCTCCTGCTCTTTCAGTGCTGAATCCGCCGCCGCCCTGTCGTCCATCAGCACCAGGGCGAACACCGGCCGCCCATCGCTGTAGTGCAGCGCCGCCACCTTCTGCAGCAGAGGATCATCCGGCGCCGCGCCGGTGACTGCTACCTGGTAGGTGACCAGCAGCGAGCCGGTGTAGGTCGTGGCCGTGATCACCAAAAAGAGGAGTGGCAGCAGCACGACCAGCCCGAACATCTGCGGCTCGCGGGCGATCTCGACGAGCGTCTTGTGCGCCACCACCAGGGCTTTCACTCGCGTAGCCTCCGGCCGGTGAGCTGGATGAACACATCCTCGAGCGTATTCTCGCGTAGCCGCAGCTCGCTCGGTCGTTGTCCGGCCCCTTCCAGCGCGTCGAGGATAGCCGGCAGTGAGCTCACGGCGTTGGGCGCATGCACGGTCAGTGTCTTTTGCTCGTGATCGAACCACACGTCGCTGACTGCAGAGCGGCCTGAAGGGAAGCACAACGCCCTGAGGGATGCTTCCAGCCCATCCACTTCCGGCCCTGCCGCCGCACCGTCGAGCCCGATCTCCACCACGTCGCCCTCACCCACCTGCTGCTTTAGCGCCTGTGGCGTGTCGAGCACCAGCAGCTTGCCCTGGTCAATGATCGCCACCCTGTCGGCCACCCTGTCGGCCTCGTCCATGTTGTGCGTGGTGAGAATGACGGTCTTGACCCGCGCCAGAGAGCGGATGTACTCGCGCACATTCACCCGGCTTTGGGGATCGAGCCCTGCCTCTGGCTCGTCGAGCACAACGATCTCGGGATCGTGCACCAGCGCCATGGCCAGGTTGAGCCGGCGCTGCATCCCGCCCGACAAGTGACGTGCCTGCACCTTCCGCTTGTCCACCAGCCCCAGTTCGTCGAGCAGCCGCTCACCCCGCTTGCGTGCCTGACCACCCTGCAGGCCGTACATCTGCCCGATGAATTGCAGTTGCTCCAGGCACGTCAGCCGCTCCCAAAGCACGATCTCTTGCGGGCACACGCCCACCCGCGCACGAATCGAACCGTCCTCTGGCACGCCCGCCGCTGGCATATTCGCCGCTGTGGCACTCGTTACCAGCACGCCGCGGATCGTCACCCGCCCCGCGTCGGGGCGGAGGAGGCCGCACATCATATTGATCGAGGTCGTCTTGCCCGCCCCATTGGGTCCCAGGAACCCCAGGATCTCGCCCTCGTACACCTCGAGCGTCAGGCCGTCCACTGCCGTCAATGACCCATACCGCTTGGTCAACCCCTCTGTCCTCAGCACAGCTTGTGGCATCATCCAATCCCTCGCGCGGAGCTGGCTACGCATGCTTGGCGTGCTCCACCCTGCGCATCTGCATCCGCTGATACAGAATCACTCCAGCGGCCAATACGACAAGGGAGAGCATTGTCATGGCCACCAGCTCAAACACTACGTCCCCAGCACCGTCGCCCAGAATGAGCACCCGGCGTAGCGCCTCGGCGGCGTGGGCCGGCGGCACCAGGTCGTACACCTGGAGCGTGCGCCCCGCCACCGTCGCCAGCGGCGCCTCGGGCATGGGAAACATGGCACCCGATAACAGGACCATCAATACGCCAAGTGTGGCGGCCAGGTTCGCCGCCTCCCCGTCGGTCCGTGCGAAACAAGCCGTGATCAGCCCCACTCCCACCGCCGACAGGCTGACGAGGAGCGCGATCGCCACCGCGACCAGGAGTGAACCGTTGGGCTCAAAGCCACAGACCATCGCGGCGGCAAAGGTCACAGGCACCGTCAGCGCCGCCACCAGCATCTGCGCCGCCGTCACGCCCAGCAGCAGGTCGGCCGAGCTCACCGTCGCCAGCCGCAGGCGGCGCAGCGTGCCGCCCACGTTCTCACGCACCAGGGTTTCGGCCGTCGACACCGATACGAGCATGACGCTGAACACGATCATGCCCGCCACGCCAAAGTCAAAGTCGGACATGGTGCCGGTGCCGGGCACGAACTCGTAGGCTACAGGCAGCGCCTGCTCCCCCGCCCCCATCACCTGCCGCGCAAACTCGCGCACCAGGTCGTCGAGAAAGGCGCGCGCAAAGATGTAATTGTCCGCCGTCGGATCGCCGACGAGCGACAGCGTGGGTGGCGTACCACCGGCTGGCGCGCCGAGCAGCGCCGCGCTGAAATCGGGCGGGATGACTACAAGCAGTGCCGCCTTGCGCTCGAGCAGCACCGCTTCCGCTTCCCGGCGACCGGCCACCGGCTCGACGCCAAACACCGGCAGCCCTTCCCACTCGACGTCGCGCAGCAGACTGACTAACTGCTCGCCCGCGGACCATGGCTCACCGCTCACCACGGCCCCCTCGTCCTGGTCCAGCACCAGCAGGCTGAGGTAGCGCGACAGGCCGGCGTCAGTCTCGCCAAAGGCGACATAGTAGAACAGGACAAGGAGGATGGGAAAGGCAAACAACAAGCCGAGGAGCAGCGGCTCACGCCACAACTCGAGCAACGTCTTGCGCGCCACGCTCACGACTTTCATCCGCCCTCCTCTGCCCCGTCGCGCCCCACGCCGTGCAAGATCAGGTCGACCGCCGCTTCCATGGCCCGCTCGGGGGGCACGTCTTGATCGCTGACCTGGAAATAGGTGTTCAGGTAGGGCAACAGCAGGCTGTCGCCGACGGCAATGGTCAGGGCATGGATCACCCGCGCCGCCGCCGCCAGGTCAACGCCGGCCCTCAGCTCGCCCCGCTCGGCGGCGGCGGCGAGCACACCGTGCACCATCTCGCGCAGCACGGTGGCCACGGGCCGCACCAGGCTCTCGGCCAGATCTGGATCGCCGTGGTAGGCGGCACGTGCAAAAAGGCGCAGCAGCCCCATATAGAGGCGGCTCCACTCGACGCCGCCCACCAGGTAGGCGACGAGCGCATCACGCAGGGGCATAGCGAGGAGGTAGGGGCGAAACGCTTCAAAGCTCTCGCCGACGAAATGGACCGAGAGTGCGACGGCAAAGGTCAGCATCGCGTCGCGGTTTGGAAAGTAGGTGTATAACGCGCCGACCGACACGCCCGCCCGCTCGGCCACATCCTTGACGCTAAATGCAGCCGTGCCCTTTTCCGCCGCCTCGTCGAGGATGGCGACGATCACCGCCTCCTGGCGGTCCGGGTCGAGCCGCCGGAAGGTGCGTGTGACCCACCCCTCTTGTTCCAGCCCGAGGATGTGTGCGTGAACCTGTGTCCAGTCGAACATTTCCATAGTTTATGAACCTATGGTTCATATTATATCAAAATGTAGTTCATTTGTCAAGAGGGAAAGTCATGGGCCAGCAATGAAGAACACTCCATTCTTCGCACAGAGCCCGTCGCCAGCTTGGATTCCCAGGTTGCCTCCGATCCAGAGAGAGCGCACTT
>JAFGIA010000276.1 GCA_016929795.1 Anaerolineae bacterium | reverse complement strand
TCTGGCTAACCAAGACGGCTGGGACAGATACGAGGCGGCCAAATGGCTCACCATGCGCCGATGGCTTGAAGCCAATCCCGACGACGAATTGGCGAAAGATGTTCGAGCCAAACTGACCTCGGAACCCGAGCGCTACGCCGCTTACACGCGTGAATACCTGGGCCGGTGAGCCCAGGGCTACCACCTGGAAGGGCCGGCAGTCGCTGCGAACGACGCTCAGCAATGCCTGCGTGTCAGTGCCCTCCGGCTCGCCGATCATGGCGATCTCGTGCGGCTTCGAGAGGGCATAGGTGCTGTGAAGGACTGCTCTATGGACATCCCGTGCCACACACCGCATTGTCCACAGCCCAGAAGTTCGGCAGCAGGTTTGACAGGGAGGCCAGGCTTGTGCTACAATTGTCACAGATGGTTAAGTGCGACTTGGGGTGAGAGGTATGGTGCAAGTGCTGGTCGACAGGAGCAAACTAGCAAGGTTCTGTAGGAAACACGAAATCAGTCGCCTTGCGTTCTTTGGCTCTATCTTGAGTGAACGTTTTCGAGATGATAGTGATGTGGATGTCCTGGTTGAATTCCAGCCAGGATCGGCTCCTGGTCTGTTCGGCATAACGCGCATGGAAAAAGAATTGTCAATCCTCTTAGGACGGAGGGTCGATCTGCGCACGCCGGAAGATCTCAGCCGCTATTTTCGCCAGAGTGTGCTGGCAGAAGCAGAAGTGCAGTATGCTCAGGAGTGATGCGATTCGCCTGCGGCACATGTTCGATGCAGCACAAGAGGCCATTGCATTTGCCAGAGGACAGACCCGCTCTGACTTGAGTGATAGCCGGATGTTGGTGCTGTCGCTCGTCAAAGCAATCGAGATCATCGGCGAAGCCGCATTTCGGATTTCCCCAGCTACCCGCGCCGAGCTCCAGGACATTCCATGGGATGAGATTATCGGAATGCGGCACCGGCTCGTGCATGCCTACTTTGACATCAACCTGGATATTCTCTGGCGCACGGTCACCGACGAGCTTCCAGCTCTGGTTGACGTTCTGACATCCCTTTTAACCGAGTACGACAGCATAGATGACCTCGGCTGAAGGTGGGAGTCGCTTTCGACTTTGAAGGCGACTTGGCGATACACTCCGGTCCTATTCCAGTTATGCCCGCAGCGCCTCTGGCTCCGTGATCGGTGCCTGGCAGGTGAAGTTTTGGCAGACATAAGTACACGCGAGCGAGCTAGGCACTGTCGTATAACATTTTCTCAAGGTGGGGTGCACAACGCGATACACCTGGATTCCCGTCTTGGCATGCAAATTTGCGGCAGACGTAGGCTGCGGCGCGCCCCTCTACGAGTCCTCGATCCTGCAGGAGCGGGACAGCCGGGGCCTGGGCGCCAGGCGCCCCCATGGCGACGACCTGGAAGGGCCGGTAGCCATCGCGAACCACGTTCAGCAATGTCTGCGTGGCGGGGCTCAAAGGTGGTCTGGTACAGCTCCTGCAGACCCTCGATGAGGTAGCTATAGTCCTCCAAGTATCCGTTGAGCTTGGCCTCGCCCGTTCCTTCGGTTCCCTCAGGACAAGCTTTCCACGTCCGCAGCAGACGACCATTCCCCTGTCTCAGTTCACGGAGGAGAAAATCAGCGTTGCGCTCGGCCACCTGGCGGTAGTCGTCGCGATCCAGTGCCCGTGCTGCCTCGGCAAAGGCGGCCAGCATCAGACCGTTCCACGAGGTCAGGACCTTCTCGTCGCGTCCTGGGTGCACACGCTTTTCTCTCGCCTCGAACAGCGCGCGGCGGGCCTCGGCCAGAGCAGCTCGTTGGTTCATATCACCCACAAACTCGAGGATGTTCTTGCCTTCGAAGTTGCCGTGCCGAGTCACACCGTAGGCGGACATGAATTCGTCCGCTTGCGCGTCGTCGCCCAAGACTTCTCGGATCTCGCCGGGCGTCCAGACGAAGAACTTGCCCTCTTCGCCTTCGCTGTCGGCGTCCTGGGTCGAGTAGAAGCCGCCTTCGGGGCTGGTCATCTCGCGCGCCACGTAATCGAGGATCTCTTCGGTGATGGTGCGGAAGAACTCGTTGCTGGTGACCTGCCAGGCATGCAGGTAGACTCTGGCTAGCTGTGACTCATCGTACAACATTTTCTCAAAGTGGGGTGCATAACCCGCTACGCCTGGGTTTTCACTGACAGCACAATTGGTACTGGGTTCTGTTTGCATAGTTTGACATTTCAAGCCGATCCGATTACAATAGTGCACGAAGGATATCAAGGAGGCGAGCCAGTGAGAATCTCTGGCATCATTTGGCTGGAAGATGTTGTAGAGAAGCTGGAAGAAAAGCACGATGTACGCCAACATGAGGCTAGAGAGACGTTAACCGGCCGACCTCTTTTCCGACGGGTTGAGAAGGGACATCGAGTCGGTGAAAATGTCTACAGTGCTTTTGGGCAAACGGATGCCGGGCGCTACCTGATTATCTTTTTCATACACAAGCGTGATGGACGTGCATTGATTCTATCAGCAAGAGATATGACACGCAATGAGCGGAGACGATATGAACGAAGGTAAGAGCACGATTTCAAAAGCCAGTTCCTATAAGGAGATTGGCGATTTCTGGGATACCCATGACCTTGCCGACTACTGGGATCAGACCGAACCCGCGGACTTTGAAGTTGACATCGAAACTGAGGTGACGTACTACGCACTTGACAAGGAGTTGTCGCGGATGCTGAGCGGGGTTGCCGAGGAACGAGGGATATCGGCTGAGACGCTGCTCAACCTGTGGGTCCAGGAGAAGCTTTGGAAAGATGCGTCGCCCGAAACCGCGTAACAAGTGTAGATACAGCGAGAGAAGGGGTATATGAATGACTACACATGCCGATCACAAGTACAGTGTGACAGTCTTTAGTGATGATCTTGCTGTTGTCGGATGTGTTGGATTCATCCGTGAACCGAAAAGAATGCCACCCACCTGTGGTTCCTTCCGCGGTTCACGCTTGATCGATATCCATGACGTTGTCTTTTTCCTATGAGCAGAAGGTTAGCGTTGTGCGAGCTGCTCCTGCAGCGCCTCCGGCAAGGTGACCGGCACCTGGCACGCAAAATCCTTGCTAGTTGGCCCGATCCGCAAACTCGGCGAGATTGTAGAAAGCGTTCTTCACTTCGTCTGCACTGATCGTGTTTAGTAAACGTAGAACCCGCCGCAGCATCTCGCCAATGGGAATCTGCTCTGAGACAATCACACCGTAATGGTCGCGATCGGCCTGGTACCATTTTTCCAGTAGTGGGACAAAGTCCTTGGCATTACAGGTCAGGATCGCCCGCCCTTGACTGGTCGCATACTCCAATTGATCGGGGTCGTCCAGGCTCCCGTTGCCAGCTTCATAGGCCGAGATCGCGTCGAACCCTCTCCGGCGAACCTGGGAGGCTAACCCTCCGTGGACGTCAGCATCCGTGTAAAGGGCTACGAAGAGCCGTGCTCCCTGGTCCGCCATAGCGCCTCCCGGTTTTCCTGGATATAGTTCTCGATTTCACCAGGGTGCTCATAGTAGTAACCCAAAGCCGCGTGGACCTGGGCCAGTGTCAACACCGGGTATGCTTCCACAATCTCTTCCGGCGTATCCCCCACCTTCGTGCGCTCGATAATGGTGCGTACGGTGATAGAGCTGCCTTGAATCGTTGGCTCCCCACGGTGCATGTCAGTCCGCCGCATAATGTGAGGATGCTGCACCCACTGTTCTCTTTTGTTGACCTCGACAATCTCGGCCAGTTGCGCCTTGACTTCAGCCAGCTCCTGGCGAATGAGCCCGAGTTCGTCGTAGACTTTTTCGACTTCTATCGTATTACTCATGGGCCATACTCCTCGCCGTCAACTCACCGTCTCCAGTTGCAAGGACTCGACGTCAGATGGATTGTAGCACACTCGGACTATTCGTGCAACTACACTGTTGCGCTCTTGGTTGTCATGTCAGCCTCGTTCCAACTGCGCCCGCAGCGCGTCGATGTCCGTCACCGGCGCCTGGCACGCGAAATCCCTGCACACGTAGGCCGCCGGCTGTCCGTCCACCAGCACCCGATCCTCCAGCAGCGGCACCGCTGGCGCCGGGCTCAGGGTACTGAGCTTGCCCGCCGGCCCATACGCAATCACCTGGTGCGGCCGGAACCCTGACGTTGCCGCGCCTAGCAGCCGCTGCGTCGCCTCGTCGTCGGGCGAGCCGACGATGGCGATCTCAAAGGGGCGGCTGAGGGCATAGTCGAGCGCCACCAGCCACTGGCTGAACCCGAGCGGCGCCCGTCCCAGGAACTCTTGCACCGCGCCCAGGTTCTCCCTCGCCAGGTCGGCGTAGCGGTGCTCCATCGCCAGGTCCGACAGCTTGAGCAGTACCGTGGCCATCATGGCGTTGCCCGACGGCGTGGCATTGTCCTGCAAGTCGCGCGGGCGGGTGATGAGCTGTTCTGAATCTGTGGCCGTGTCATAGAATCCCTCGCCGGTCACCCAGAAGCGAGCCACGGCCGAGTCGACCAGGTCGTGGGCAGCCTGGTACCAGCGTCGGTCGAAGGTGGCCTGGTAGAGGGACAACAGCCCTTCTGCCACGTGGGCATAGTCTTCCAGGAAGCCATCGATCTTGGCGCTTCCTTCACCGCCCCGACTGCCATTGTCGCCCGCCGCCTTCCAGGTGCGAAAGAGCCGGCCGGTGTCGGTCTGGAGGTGGTGCAGGAGGAAATCGGCATTCTGTTCGGCGATATGGCGGTAGCGGTCACCTCGCTCCGTGTCGCCGCCGGCGAGGCCAAACGCCGCGGCAGCCTCGGCGAAGGCCGCCAGCATCAGCCCGTTCCAGGCGGTGATCACCTTCTCGTCACGGCCCGGATGCACACGCGCCTCGCGTGCTTCGAACAACTTTGCCCGGGTGCCGGCCAGTCTCTCCCGCTGCTCGATGGTCCCCGTCAGCTCCAGGATGTTCTTGCCTTCCCAGTTGCCGCCACGCTTGACGCCGTACGCCGCGATAAACTCGTCCGCTTCATCTCCTAACACAGCGCGGATCTCGTCGACGGTCCAGACAAAGAACTTGCCTTCCTCGCCCTCGCTGTCGGCATCCTGGGTCGAGTAGAAACCACCCTGCGGACCGGTCATCTCGCGCGCCACGTAGTCGAACGTCTCGACCGCGATGGTGCGGTAGAACCCGTCGCCGGTGAGCTGCCAGGCGTGCAGGTAGACGCGTGCCAACTGGGCACTGTCGTACAACATTTTCTCGAAATGGGGCACGAGCCAGTGGTCGTCGACCGAGTAGCGGTGGAATCCTCCGCCTAGCTGGTCATACATCCCGCCTCTCGCCATCTTGTCTAGCGTAAACGTTGCCATGTGTAGCGCCGGCTTGCTGCCTGTCATGATATAATATCTGAGCAGGAACTCGATCGCCATCGGCTGCGGGAACTTGGGCGCGCCGCCCCAGCCGCCATGGGTCTCATCAAACTGCTGCGCCAGGCCGCGAAAGGCCGCGTGCAACGTCTCCGGCTCGATCGCCACCTGCCCGGTCACGTTTGCCACCGACATCTGTTCTTCCAACGCCACCGCCAGCCGCCGCCCGCCCTGCACCAGCTCCGTGCGCCGGTTCTGCCACGCGGTGGCGATGGCCAGTAACACCTGGGTAAATGACGGCATTCCGTAACGCGGCCTGGGTGGGAAATAGGTGCCGCCGTAGAAAGGCTCTCCCTGGGGCGTGAGAAAGACGCTCATCGGCCAGCCGCCGCTGCCGGTCATGGCCTGGACGGCATTCATATAGATCTGGTCCAGGTCGGGGCGCTCCTCACGGTCCACCTTGATGTTGACAAAGTGCTCGTTCATCAATGCGGCGGTCGTCTCGTCTTCAAAGGATTCGTGCTCCATGACGTGACACCAATGGCAGGCAGAATAACCAATGCTCAAAAAGATCGGCTTTTCCTCGTCCTGGGCTTTGCTGAGCGCCTCCGCGCCCCACGGGTACCAATCGACAGGGTTGCCGGCGTGCTGCAGCAGGTATGGGCTGGTCTCGTTTCGCAGGCGATTAGACATAACTTCCTCCTCCCAGGCAAGGCTTTTTTGTTCAAAATACACCATAGGTATGATAACATGGCGAGGGCTGCCCGTCTGTAATCAAGGTACCTTCCACCAACCGCGAGGCTCCTGGTAGGGGGGCAGGGCGCCATCGTCCGGCCGGACAGGACACGCAATGGGTGCTCTCCGGGCCAGAGGTAGGGCGACGTCGCGGGAACTTGTTGGACGGATGGGCAGCTTGACGCACAGGCCTGATTATGGTATCCTACCTTCAAGCGCTAGACGCAGGCTAGCAGGCACGGAGGCAGCCATGTCAAGTTCGAGGCACGCAGAGCGTGGACAGGTTTGGCCAGAGCCGGACGAGGATGCCCGCCGGCCTCCCCTGGCATTTGTCATGCGCATCCTGCTTGTGCTCCTCCTCGTTGCTGTGTTCCTCTTTTTGTTCAAGCGCTCCACCCGCCTGGAGCCCAAGCTGCAAGCTGTGCTCGACGGCGAGGAAGAGGCGCTGCGGGCCGGTGCCTGGGACGCGTTCGCCGTGCTCCTCGACCCGGATCATGCGCCGTTCCGCCAGTATCAGAAGGAGCAGTTTGACTTTGTAATGCTTGCCCGGCGGCGCGGAGAATCGTACACGCTTGCTCCGTATCCCCTGCACGTGGTGGAAGCCGGCCGTCGCGACGACCGCGCGTGGGCAAAGGTGTCTGGCGAGAGACCAGATGGCGAGCTTTTCTACCGCGTCGAGTTTTTTCGCCAGGTGTACGGGGCCTGGCTGCACACCGGCCCCGATCCTGCCTGGTGGGGCGCCGAGCGTGAGCAGCACACGGCCCACGTCGTGTGGCGCTATCGAGAGGCGGAGGAAACGTGGATCACCGAGGTGGCACCTCTCATGGAAGCTGCTCACGCACGGGCGTGTACCGATCTGGATCTCGACCCCCGGCGGCATGTCGTCACGTTCGATCTATGCTACTCTATCGACTGCCCCGGCGTGCTTCTCTATCCCACCGGCCCATCTATCGACCTGCTTGCTCCCCTACTTGCCGGCTGGCCGGCCGAGACCGCCGCCCAGGTGCTGCCAGGCATCATGGTGGGCAACTTGCTGGCGCGGGCAGTGGACTTGTCTGACTTGGACGCGTTGGGGGGCAAGGGGTCAGTATTGATGGAGGGCATCCGCTTGTGGGAGACGGAACAGGTGACTGGCAGCGCTGTGGGTGGAGTCTGGCTGACCGACCTGCGCACCGCAGCGGCTGGCGGTCGATTCCTCTCTCTGGATGAGATGGCCTTCCCTGCAGCGCCTGATAACAGCACGCTCCTTTACGCGCAGAGTTATGCCCTCGTCGATTACCTGGTCGCGAGGCTGGGGGTGGATGCGCTGCCCGCGCTGGTGCGGGCCTCGATCCCGTCGAACACCCTGCGCGAGGCACTCGAGGAGGTGCTGGGCCCGGAAGCCGACCTCGCCGCGTTCGAGGAGGAGTGGATGGCCTGGATGTGGGCAACATATGGAGGGTAGCGGCTCACGGCAGCAGGCGTAGAAGGCAATCTCCTTATGGCCCCTGATCCCTGCCGTCGATGCGCGTCATCAGTTCCCCGATCTCTTCGATCCGCGAAATGACATAATCTACGCCCTCTGCTCCTTCTTGGCCCTCGCCGACGAGCACGGTCACCATCCCCAGCTCCTTCGCAGGCTGCAGGTTGCGCGCGACGTCCTCCACCAGCACGCACGCCTCGGGTCGCTGGCCGAGCATGTCGCAGATGCGCCGGTAGCTCGATGGCTCTGGCTTGCTGAGGTAGTCCATGTCGCTCACGTCCACGATCCGGTCAAAGTGATGCCGGATGTCGAGCACCTCGAGCACGCGCTCGGCGTGTCCCCGCGACGCGTTGGTAAAGATCACCTTCTTCTGCGGAATGGCTGCCAGCGCCTCGTCGAGGGCGGGATTGGGCGCGATATACTCGTGCAGGGGCATGTCGTGCACAAAGTTGAGATACTCGCCGGGGTCGATCCCGTGGTGTGCCTGCAGGCCACGCATGGTCGTGCCGTACGTTTTCAGGTATTCGCGCCGCAGCGCGTTCGCCTCTTCTGTCGCCAGCCCCAGTCGCTCTTCCATGTACTTCAAGATCAACACCCGGATCTGCCCCATGACGCCGGCCGTGCGCGGGTAGAGGGTATCGTCCAGGTCAAAGAGGACCACTTTAATCGCGTGTTCAGTTTGTTCTACCATTGCCCAATAACTCGGCTAGCACTGCCGCGTCGAGATTCCTCCCCGTCAGAATCGCCACCACCTGCTGCCCCGTTGCGTCGAGCTGCCCATTCAAGAGGGGTGCCACCGCGATCGCGCCTGACCCTTCGACCACGAGCTGCTCGTGCACCAGCAGCCAGCGCACCGCCGCGCGCACATCGGCCTCGGGAATCACCAATACCTCGTCCACCAGGTCGCGCGCCACCTGGAACGGCACCCGCCCGAAGCCACCAGCCAGCCCGTCGCACAATGTCGGTCCGGCGTCGTACGTCTCGTACGCGTGCCCGTCGCGGAACGACAGGTAGGCCGCGGGTGAGGCCTCGGGCTGTACGCCGACCACGCGCACCGCAGGGTTGGCCGTGCGCACGGCCACTGCGGTGCCGGCGATCAGGCCGCCGCCGCCCACCGGCACCAGGACGATGTCTACCGCCGGGGCTTCCTCGACGATCTCCAGCCCCACGGTGCCCTGGCCGGCGACGACGATCGGGTCGTCGTACGCGGACAGGTAGAAGGCGCCGCGCTCGTGTGCGTACGCCTCGGCGATGGCGTGCGTCGCATCATAATCGCGCCCTTTGCGCCGCACCTCGCAATCGAACGCCGCCAGCCGCTCCAGCTTGGCCCGCGGCGCCGTCTCGGGCACAAAGATCGTCACCCTGGGGGCACCGAGCGCCTGGGCGGCATACGCCACCCCGAGCCCGTGGTTACCCGCCGACGCGGTGACGATCTCGCGCGCGTCGCCCGCTTGTATCATGGCCGCCACCCGGGCCAGCGCCCCACGTACCTTGAACGATCCGGTGCGCTGCCAGCACTCGAGCTTTAGCCGGATGTCGCCGCCCGTTCGCTGGCCCAGTGCGGGTGACTCGGCCAGTGGTGTGCGCCAGGCGTGTGCCGTTACTACCCGGTGCGCTGCCAGCACGTCGCCCAGATCGACCATCCTGGATTTTCTGCTCAAGAATCTGCCCCTTTCCGGTTGTGCCACGGTCCTCTGGATTGTGCCGCTCACAACCCGGCAGGGTGGTGCCACAATCCTCTGGATTGTGCTACATCTGTGCTCGCTCGTGGCAGGGGTTGCGCAGGGTGCCCAGCCCCTCAATCTCGATCTCTACGACGTCGCCATGCTGCAAAAAGAGTGGTGGCTCGCGAAAGGCCCCTGTGCCCGCCGGCGTGCCGGTCAGGATGACGTCGCCGGGCAGGAGGGTGAAGGCTCGGGTGATGAACTCGATGAGCGCGGGCACTCCAAAGAGCATCTCGGACGTGCTCGAGTCCTGGAGTGTGACTCCGTTCACGCGGCAGGCGATGGCCAGCGCCCCAGGATCGGGCACCTCGTCGGCGGTCACCAGGTGGGGGCCGAGCGGGCAAAAGGTGTCGAGTGACTTGGCGCGCACCCACTGCCTGTCGGAGAATTGCAGGTCGCGGGCCGACACGTCGTTGGCGCACGTGTAGCCAAAGACGACGTCGAGCGCGCGAGGGGCAGGGACGTGGCGCGCCTCGCGGCCGATGACGACGGCCAGTTCGGCTTCATAGTCTACCTGGCGCGTGAGCGCCGGGTCCCACACGATCGGCTGCTCCGGGCCGATCACGGCCGTGGGGAACTTGGCAAAGAGGACGGGAGAGTGAGGCGGCTGGTTGCCTGACTCGCGACAGTGGTCGAGGTAGTTGACGCCAACGGCGATGATCTTGGACGGGTTGGGCACGGGGGCAAGCAGTTCGAGATCGGACGCGCGGTGGATGGCGCGGGCGCTTACCTCGCCGGCGGCGAGCCGGCGCAGCACACGCCTGGCGCCTGCCAGGGCGGGGGCGCCTGCTTCGAGAAAGGTGCGGGCGTCGTTGGGCAGGCTTGGGTCGGCCAGGGCCAGGTCGACGACGGCTTCGCCGGCGGCCAGGCCGAAACGGATGCGGCGGTCGAGACAAAAGGTCAGCAGGTGCATGGCTCCCCCCCTATTTTCGCGACACGAACGGGCTGCCGGCGATGTAGAAGCGCAGCGGTCTGGCGGCCCACTCGCCCGCATAGGCCACGCCGACGCGCGGCGTGGCGATTACCTCGAATGACTCGCACGCTGGCGGGCGGGCGAGGTAAAAGTCGTCGCTCAGCAGGTCGTGGCCCGTCAGCGAGCGGTCGATGCCCATCGCCTTCGACAGGAGGCCGGGGCCGTTGGTGCGGGCGTCGACATTCTGCACCGGCTCGAGGGCGCGCAGCAGCACGGCGCTGCCACTTCCCTCAGGCTCGGTGACAATGTTGGTGCAGTGGTGCATCCCATAAATCAGGTATATGTACGCGTGCCCGGGCGGCCCAAACATCACTTTGGTGCGTGGGGTCCACCCTTTCGACGAATGGGCGGCGAGGTCGTGCGGCCCGAGGTAGGCCTCGGTCTCGACGATGCGCCCAACGCGCGTGACTCCACCGGCCACCCGCACGAGGTACTTGTTGAGTAGCTCGCGCGCGACCAGGACGGTGTCGCGCGCATAGAATTGGCGTGGCAGTTTGTGCTGCGCCAGCGGGTACATAGGAGGCTACTCGGGAGGATGCAGCCAGCTCGCAGCCGAGCCGGGTGTGTGGGTCAGGCGCTCGATCTGGCCATCGTGCAGGCGATAGACTTCGGGCTTGCCATCACGATCTGAGGTGAAATAGACCCCTGCGGCGGTCCACATGGCACCCCAGCTCCCGGCGTTACCGGGTGTGTGGGTCATGCGGTCCACCATCCCATCGTGCAGGCGGTAGACCTCGGGCTGACCATCACGGTTGGACGTGAAAAGGATGCCAGCCTCGCCAGCACTTGCCCCCCAGCTCCCGGCGTCACCGGGCGTGTGGGTCAGGCGCTCGGTCTGGCTCTCG
>JAFGIA010000275.1 GCA_016929795.1 Anaerolineae bacterium | reverse complement strand
GCTCGGCGAGAGAGGTCTGGTAGCCCTCGGGCAGATGCTGGATGAACGGATCGGCGTTCGCCAGGCGCGCTGCCGCCATGCACTCTTCGTCCGTGGCGTCCAGCCGCCCGTAGCGGATGTTCTCCAGCACCGTCTCGGCGAACAGGAAGGTGTCTTGCAGCACGATCCCCAGTTGCCGGCGCAGGTCATCCTGCCTGACCTGGCGAATGTCATATCCGTCCAGGAGAATGGCTCCCCGATCCACGTCGTAGAACCGTGAGAGCAGATTGACGATCGTGGTCTTGCCCGCGCCGGTCGGTCCCACCAGGGCCACCATTTGCCCGGGCTCGGCGGCCAGGCTCACCTCCTTGAGCACCGGTACCCCGGAGACGTAACCAAAGTCGACGTGATCGAATACCACCTGCCCCTGCAGCGAGGGCAACTCGACGGCGTCGGGGAGATCGGCGACCTGGGGCGTCTGGTCCAAGAGATCAAAGACCCGTTCGGCGCCGGCCAGGGCCGACTGGATCGAGTTGTACAGGTCCGCCAGGGTCAGCAGGGGCTCGTAAAAGCGGCGGGCATAGAGCACAAAGGTAGCAATGACGCCCACGCTCACCGCCCCGCGCAGGGCAAGCCAACCGCCCATGCCGGCGATCAAGACAATGGCCAGGTTGCTAAAGACGATCAGCATGGGACGCAGCAGCGTCATCATCATCTGGGCGTGGATCGTCGTATCGCGCACGGCCAGATTGGCGCGCTCGAACTCGGCCAGCGCCGCCCGCTCACGTCGAAAAGCCTGCACCACCCGCAGGCCGCTGATGTTTTCCTCCATCACCGCGCTCAGCTTGCCCAGGTTAGCCTGCACCTGCCGGAAGCCGCGGCGAGTGCCTCGGCCCATGCGCAGAGTAAAGGCCAGCATCAGCGGCACGACGAGCAGCGCCGCGGCGGCCAACCAGGCATTGAGCAGCACCACCACGATCGCCGTGCCCACCAGCGTGAGCAGGCTGGCGGTCAACTCGACGATGCTCTGGGAAAGGACGCGGTTGATGGCGTCGACGTCGTTGGTCAGGCGGCTCATCAGCTCGCCGGTGGGGCGCTGGTCAAAAAAGCGCAGCGAGAGGGTCTGCAGGTGCGCGAACAGGTCGCGCCGCAGGGCGCGCAGCACCCGCTGGGTGAGGGCGACCACATGGTAGCTCTGGGCATACTGCGCCAGCCACCCCAACGTATAGGTGAGGAACAGGAGCGCCACGACGCGCAGCAGGCCGGGCTGGTCGCCGCGGGCGATGAACCGGTCGATGGCCACGCCCACCAGATAGGGGCCGAGCAGCCCCAGCCCGGTGGTAATGATGACCAGGGCGATCACCAGAGCAATGAGCGCGGTGTGAGGGCGCAAATAGGCCACGAGCCGCGTGAACACGGCGCGTGCGTCGCGTGGCTTTTCGACCCGTCGCCCCATCTGCATCCCCGGCGTGGGCATGCCCGGCCCCGCTTTCGGCCCTTCAGAGTGCTGCGCGCCCTCCGGCCGTCCAGCCGCCGCCCCGGCGGCGCCCATTCCCGTCGTACGCCCGCCACGTTGTGATTCACTCATGATCCACCCCTCCTCCCGCACCGTTGCCAAGCTGCGATTCATAGATTTCGCGATAGATGGCACAGGTCGCCATCAGCTCGCGATGGCTGCCTATCGCCCTGATGCGCCCACCCTCGAGGACGACGATTTGGTCGGCTCCCAGCACACTGCTGATACGCTGCGCCACCAGGAGCGTAGTGCGTCCCTCGCCCGACGCATCCAGCGCCTCCTGGATCTTGACCTCTGTCTCCACATCGACCGAGCTGGTGCTGTCATCCAGGATCAGTACGCAGGGCTGCATCAGCAACGCGCGCGCAATGGCCAGGCGCTGCTTTTGCCCCCCGGAGAGGTTGACGCCGCGCTGCCCCAGCGGCGTATCGTATCCCTCGGGGAAACCCATGACAAAGTCGTGGGCCTGGGCCGCCCGGGCTGCCGCTACGACCTCCTCGTCGCTGGCCTCGGGCCAGCCGTAGCGGATATTGTCGCGGATCGTGCCCGAAAATAGGACCGTCTCTTGCGGCACCAGGCCGATCTGCTCGCGCAGCGACGCCAGGGTAAGCGCACGCACGTCGTGGTCGTCGAGGATGACCTGTCCCTGGTCCACGTCGTAAAAGCGGGGCAGCAGGCTGATCAGCGAAGTCTTGCCAGAGCCGGTGGCTCCCAGCAGGGCGACGGTCTGGCCCGGCTCCATGGTCAGATTGATGTCTTGCAGCACGGGTTCGTGCTCATAGCCGTCATAGGCGAACCGGACCCCCTGCAAGGCGGCCCGTCCCGTCGCGCCGGACAGGGCTGTGGCGCCATCCGTCACCGTGGACACCTGGCCGAGCACCTCATAGATGCGCTGGGCCGAGGCTGCCGAGGCCGAGATAAAGCTTACCATCATCCCCAGGTGGCCGAGAACCATCATCACCCAGAGCAGATAGCTGTTGAAAGCGAGGATCTGGCCCAACGAGAGCTGGCCGCGCATCGCCAGCAGGCCGCCGACCCCCACCACAAAGACAATGCCCAGGTTCACCAGGTAATGTAGGGTGGGCGGGAGGATGGCTAGAAAGCGCCCCACGCGGATGCTGCGCTCGGTCAGGTCTGCATTGACTTGGTCAAAGCGCGCGTTCTCGTGCGCCGCGCGCACGAACGCCTTGACGGCGCGCACCCCGGCCACGTTCTCCTGCAAGATCGTGTTG
>JAFGIA010000274.1 GCA_016929795.1 Anaerolineae bacterium | reverse complement strand
TTGGCGGCCGGTAGGGCACCGGTGGAGGGCCGTAGCGGATCGACGGGACCCCCGTCGGGCTGGCCTCCAGTCTCACGCCCAGCGGAGGTGGGTAGGCGCCCAGATTGCTCTTGATCACTTCCAGGCGCCGTGGACTGTTCGGGTCCGGCTCGGGTCCTACCTGGACCGTCGATATCGCCAGCACCGTGCGCGGCACCGCGCTGATGTGGCTCGAGCCACGCAGATCGTGCGCCGTCACCACTTCGCCCTGCGGCCGGCTCTGCCCCCCCGCCGATTTGCCCCGCTTCCGCAGGTGGTGGATCAAAAGGAGCGCGCTCTGGTGCACCCGCGCCACCGACGTCAGAAACGCCAAAAAGCCGCGCACCTGCTCCACACTGTTCTCCCCCTTCCCCGTGCTGGAGGAGAGGCTGTCCACGATGATCAGCTCGGGCCGCACCCCGACGACCATGCGCAGCAGGTGATCCCGGTGCTGCTTTTGGCACAGGTCGAGCACGTCCCACGAGCCCGGTGGCAGCAGCGCATAGAGGCGCCGCGTGTCGATGCCCCACGCGGCGGCGCGGCTCTGCAGCACCTCCGGCGTCGCCTCCGAGTCGACATAGAGCACGGTGGCGCTCCGCGGCACTGCGGCGCCATCCCGCGCGTCGCGATAACACACTGGCGTGCCATCGGGCCACGGCAGCCCCTCGATCACGCGCCGCGCCAGGTCGAGCGCCACCAGCGACTTGCCCGCGCCCGGCGCGGCACCCAGCAGCGACAGCAGCCCACGCGGCAGCCAGCCGGGCCACAGCCATCCCACCGGGCGCAGTTGAGAGGACAGGTCGTGCAGCGATTGAAACTTGCTCGCCGCCGCTTCCTCCGGCCCCATCAGCGCCTTTAACATGCGGGCCGTCAGCTCCTCCCCCTTCTTACTGCCCCCCGTCAACTGCCTGAGCAGGGCTTCCACCTCGCCCCGGCTCGCGCCTGGCCCCAGGTGCATCAAGATCGAGCGCCACGGCTCGCCCAGCTCCTCGGGGTCAATGTCCACAGGCGCCTTGCCGTCCAGCAGCGCGCGCACCAGGTTGAACGAATCCAGCGTTGTCATGATACCGGACCTCCCTGCAAACGCAGATTTCATGGATTGAACGCAGAAATCGCCCCGTTCTTCATCCGTGGTACCCTGCCATCAAATAGATACCCATCGCAACATTCCAACATTGCCGGACCTCGGGTGGCGGACCGGCAACCCATGACAGAACATATGTTCGATCTCATTATACCACGTCGCCGCGTGGCTGTCAAATGTGATTCCACTACGTGACACTCCGCTCTTTGGCGCTCTTGAGAGAGAAACTACCTTCTTCACCGCGATACTGCGGCGGACCAGAAATGATGAAACAGCATCAATCACAGCAAAGTAGCGTTTGTCTTCCCCCCACTGGGTAAATCATCAAACAGCCGAACAGTAGAAGCGGGGTCTCCCCGCCTGATTCCCCCTCCCCCTGGGCTCGCCGAGCGCCTGCGATACCGTTGGGTTATGATAAAAATCGTGCCCAGCGGTCGAGTGGCCCGGTGAAGCGGGATGAAATAAGATGATAACCCAACGGTATCGCGCCTGCTCGGCTCCGGCTCAAGTCGTCGGGCGCGAGGGTGAGCATCAGATCGGCGGGGAGGGAGAGGGTGTGGGCGAACTCGTTTTGTCGTTGCCCGCCTCCTTGACTGTTGGAAAGTATAACATGAGGTAGGGAGTGTGCCAAGTTGAGACCTTTGGGGTTTCCGGCGGTTTGGCTGGCGCGGCTCTATCTGGAGGTAGGCGGGCGTATTGCACAAAGATGCAATCTGGAGTATAATTGTGCGACAACGTCGAGGTGGGTTGCATGAGAATCAACCGCATTATCTGGTACGACAAGCTCGTGGAGAAGCTGTGGGACAAGCACCACGTAGAAGTATCAGAGGCGGAAGAGGTGGTGTACAATTATGGCCGGGTGCGACGGGTTCATCGCGGGCACGTCAAGGGCGAAGACGTCTACCTTGCGTTGGGGCAGACGGATGCAGGGCGGCACCTGGCCGTTTTTTTCGTTTACAAACGGTCACGTGACACCATCGTAATTAGCGCCCGGGATATGGATCCCGCAGAGAGACGAGAATATGAAAGAGCAAAACAAAGAACCGATTCCAGAGGAGTTTGACTCCCTCGAAGAAGCCGGCGAGTTCTGGGACACGCACTCGGCAGCCGATTACTGGGACGAGATGGAGGATGTCTCGCTAGAAGTGGATGTAAAAGATCGTCGTTTTGCGGTGCTTCTGGAAGACAAAGTGTATTATGCACTCGAGAGAGCGGCGGCGACGCAGGGGGTGCAGCCTGATGCTCTGCTGAACGAGATCTTGCGCCGCCAACTCGAACATTCCTAAACCCGCTGAAAACAGCAGCTCCATTCCCCCCACATCGCCCCTGCCCGGATCGCGAGGGCCTGGTGCTATCGAGGTGCGACGCACCTGCAGTTCAAGGTGCGTTGCACCTCGCGCGCAGCCAAATGCGAGTGCCCAGGTCTGATGCGACCCGCATTTGACATTGGGATTGACCCCGTCTATAATGGAGGCAGGTTCCTCGCACGCGACCCTCGGGGAACCGTGGGAAAGGGGCGATGCCTCCAAAGTTGCTGGTGGTAGATGACGACGACGGGCTCCGGCTCCTGCTGCAAACCACGCTGCCGCGGGAAGGCTACGAAGTGCTCACCGCCAGCAGCGGCATGGAAGGAATGTGTCTCCTCTTTAGCAAACACCCGGACTTGGTGCTGCTCGACGTGATGATGCCCGGCATGGACGGCTGGGAGACGCTGGAGCGGATCCGCGAGGTGTCGACGGTGCCGGTGAT
>JAFGIA010000273.1 GCA_016929795.1 Anaerolineae bacterium | reverse complement strand
CAGCGGAGCGGCAGCGGAATTATGACCTGGCACCGGTGAACCGGCACGGCCAACGAAAAAAGAGCAGGCAGCCGGTGTCACGCAGCCGGTGGCAGCGGGTGCGTGACAGGGCGCTGCTGCTGCTCGAGGTGGGGGCGTTGCTGGGGCTGGTGGCCGTCGTCGTCGCTTCACTCTTGAATATGCAGTCGCTCAACGCCGACTATGCCTCGGCCAGTAGTGCCGGCCTGGCGGCACCCACTGCCACGCCGCTAGCGGGGGGCATCCTGCCCGGCGGGCACGCGCCGCCCGAAGAGCCCGGGGCGGTGCCGGCTCACCTGCGCGACCTGGTCTCGGGCCAGGTCCCGCCTGCCATCACCATTCCGACGCCGGGGCCAGAGGCGCCCACGCGGATTCTGATCCCGGCGATCCAGGTGGATGCATTGATCGTGGCGGGCGACGGGCCCGATCAGCTCAAACTTGGGGTGGGGCACGCGAACTACTCGGCGAACCCGGGGGAGCGCGGCAACATGGTGTTGTCGGCACACAATGACATTTATGGCGAGATCTTTCGCCGGTTGGACGATCTGGAGCTGGGTGACGAAGTGGTCATATACGCCGGGGATCATCCATACCGGTACGTGGTGACGGCCAAGCAGATTATTGACGAGTCGCAGGTCGAGGTGCTGGCACCGACCACCAAGCCGGTAGTCACGCTGATCTCTTGTTATCCGTACATGGTAGATACACACAGGATCGCCGTGATCGCCGAGCTGCAGTAGTAACAAGAATCAAGAATGGAGGAAAATATCGAGCATGGCCAAAAAGTCGCGTCGAGCCAGAGGGGTTCGACAGGTAACGGAACCGGTACGTGGCGGGCAAGCACGCCCGACGCTAAAGGCGGAGGCACCAGCGAGCCAAGCGAATTTCCGCACCGAGTATCACTATGTGGTCGAGGACCTGAAGCGCATTGCTATCATTGCCTTTGTCCTGTTGGTGCTGGTGGTGGTACTGGCGTTGGTGATCGGCTGAGCGTGATGCACAGAGACGGCTAGAGGGATCAGTGCTTTTGCACAGCGGGCCGGCCCGGTGGCGGGCCGGCCTTGTGATTTGAAAGATGGAAGTTCGATACTGCACACGGTGCGCAACAGAGCTGGTATGGCAGCGCTCGGGAGAGCGGGAGAGGCCGATCTGCCCGGCGTGCGGGCACGTCGTCTATTTTAACCCGGTGGTGGGGGCAGGGGCGCTCGTCGAGACAGACGGGCGGGTGGTGCTGATCCGGCGCGGGGTGGAACCGAGGGCCGGCTACTGGTGCCTGCCATCGGGGTACGTGGAAGCGGACGAACTGGCCGAGGCGGCGGCAGTGCGCGAGATGAAAGAGGAGACGGGCCTCGAGATCGAGGTGGACGATTTGCTGGGGGTGTATTCCTTTGGCCGGGAGCCACAGACGGGGGTGTTGATCCTATACAGCGCGCATTGTGTCGGCGGCACGCTGCGGCCTGGCGACGACGCACGCGAGGTGCGCACGTTTGCGCCTCGAGATCTGCCGCCAGATGAAGAGATCGCGTTTCGCACCCACTTGCACGCGCTGAATGACTGGCGCAGGGCACGGGCGGTGGTGTACCGCGAGGCGATGCCCGCCGATCGCGAGGCGGTGGCTGAACTGTGCGCTACGTCGCCAGAGGTGGGGGTGGAGTGCCAGCGCTATGTGGTTGAGGCGGATCGGGCCTTGCTGCTGGCGTGGGATCGGAGCCGGCTGGTGGGGTTGGCATGTCTGAGCTACCGGCCATGGATCCAGACGGCAAACATCGACCAGGTGTTCGTCCGGCCGGACTACCGGCGGTGGGGGATCGCAACGCAGTTGGTGAGCCAGACGACAGAGCACGCCAGGAAGCGCGACGTACGCACGGTGCTGGCAGAAGCACCCATCACAAACCCGGTACTGTGGGTGTATTTGAAGGCAGGGTTTCGGGTCAGTGGGTTCGTGGACGCCTATTACCCACCAGGGCAGGAGGAGCCGGTGACGGCATTGTTCCTGGCGTGTGATTTGGAGGGATGGGGAGGCCACGATGGGCCGGAGCGATGAGGCCTCGTTCTACCAAAAGCTGCGCAGGACGGTGCGGGATCAAATACCTATTCTTCTCCCCCAATCTTTTCCATCGGCGCCAGGCTGGCCATGAGGCGCTTGATGCCGGCGCCGGCAAAGGCGACGGTGACCTGTTCATCGCTGCCCTGCACGCGGCTCTCGACGACAATGCCCCTGCCAAAGACCTCGTGTTGTACCTCATCGCCTGTCTGAAAGTGGCGCTCGACGGCGGGCGGACGGTGCTTGGGCCTGGTGGATGGTCGCTGCGGATCGGCAGATGGGTGCTCTGGAGGGGTGAAGGAGGGAACCCGGCCGGCGGCGGCGGGGCGCTTCAGGAAGCGGTTTGCCCCCGTGTCGCGTGCGAGCTGCCCGGCCGGCGGCCTGACGGGCTGTGACCCCTGGCCGGCGATGAGTGACGGCGGCACGTCCTGAAGAAAGCGGGATGGCTCGTTCACACTGCTTTCGCCGTAGAGCGTGCGGCGGAAGGTGCGCAGCAAATAAAGACGCTCGCGGGCGCGGGTGACGCCGACGTAGCAGAGACGCCGCTCCTCCTCCATCTGCTCCTGGTCCTCCATGGAGCGGCTGTGCGGGAAGAGGCCCTCCTCCATGCCGACGATAAAGACCACGGGAAACTCGAGCCCCTTGGCAGCGTGGAGCGTGAGCAGAGTGGGCGCATCCACCTGGTCGTTGAGGTTGTCGACGTCAGATACGAGGGCAACCTCTTCGAGAAAGGTGGGGAGCGCCACGCCCGGGGAGAGGTCGACATAGTCGCGGGCCACGGTGCGCAGCTCGAGAATGTTCTCCCAGCGTGTCTGGCCTTCTTCGGTGCCGTCCTTGATGTAGGCCGCATAGCCGGAATGTTCGAGGAGGAGGTCAAGCAGATCGACCAGGTTCTGCTCGTTACTTGCCCTGGATAGCTCTTCGAGCATGGCCGTGAATTCATCCAGGACACGGCGCCCGCGCGGGCCAAACGGCGTGGGGTCGTCCTCCCCCTGATCGGCGAGGAGTTGGAGCGCAGCATAAACGGGTACCCCAAGCGTCTCGGCCCAGCGGTTGAGGGCGGTGACGGTTTTGGCGCCGATGCCGCGGGGGGGGACGTTGATGATGCGCGACAGGCCAACGCCATCGTAGGGATTGTGGATAAGGCGCAGATAGGACATCACGTCCTTGATCTCTTTGCGCTCGTAGAAGCGGGTGGCGCCGACGAGCTTGTAGGGCATGCCGCGGCGGATAAAGGCGTCTTCGATGGGGCGCGATTGGGCGTTGGTGCGGTACATCACGGCGCAGCCGCCAAGTTGCACCTCGCCGCGGGCAGCGAGACGCTGGATCTCGCTGACGACCAGGTCGCCTTCCTCTTGCTCGTCGTAGGCCTCGACGATGCGGATCTTGGGGCCACCTGGCTTTTCGGTAAAGAGGCGTTTGGGGTGGCGATGCACATTGCGGACGATGACCGAATTGGCGACGTCGAGGATGTTCTGGGTGGAGCGGTAGTTGCGTTCGAGGAGGATGACGCGTGCCTCGGCATAGTCCTCACGGAAACGGGCGACGTTGCGATAGTCGGCGCCTCTGAAGCGGTAAATGGACTGATCTTCATCTCCTACAACAAATAGATTAGCGCGGTCACCGGCCAGCAGCTTGACGAGCTCGTATTGAACCATGTTGGTGTCTTGCCACTCGTCGACGAGGATGAAGGGGTAGCGCTGCTGGTAAGTGGCACGCACGTCCGGGTTGGCGGCAAAGAGCTGGACAGTCTGGACCAGCAAGTCGTCAAAATCAAGGGCAGCGTTCTGAGCAAGCAGTAGCTGATAGCGCTCGTAAAAGCGCTTGACGATCTCTTCACGGTAGGTGGCAGGGTACAAGTCGGCGGGGGTGACCAGCTCGTTCTTCAGGCGGGAGACAAAGCCGAGCATCGAGTTGGGACGGTAGAGCTTGTCGTCGAGGTTCAGATCGCGGATGACCTGGCGCGCCAGGCCGAGCTGGTCGGCGGTGTCATAGATGACGTAGCGGGGCGAGATGCCGGCGGTCTCGGCCTCACGGCGCAGAAAGCGCGCACAGATGGCGTGGAAGGTGCCAACGGTCAGCTTGCGAGAGCGGTCGCCGAGGAGACGGTAGAGGCGATCCTTCATTTCGCGCGCGGCCTTGTTGGTAAAGGTGACCGCCATGATCTGCCAGGGGGGCACGTCGTAGGCTGTGACCAGGTAGGCCGCACGGTGGGTGAGGACGCGGGTTTTGCCGCTGCCGGGCCCGGCCAGGACGAGCACGGGACCTTGCACCGTCTCTACGGCCTCACGCTGTGATGGGTTCAGATCTGCCAGGATATCGGTCGTCATGGGTTGGCTCCCTCCAGAGCGGCTATTGTAGCACGGTTTGCGCAGCGGCACCAATCAAACAAGTTCCCATGCCCTGCGGGCGCCACGAGGGATGAAAATGGGGGCCGAGGCCCCTGGGGTACAGGGCGCGCTTGGCGATCCCAGGGGGTGCTACTTTCAAGGAGGGGGAGCGGGCTGGAAGCTGGAAGCGTTCCATATAGGGCCATCGGTGCATCCCACTTGTGTAGGGCGTGTCAGCCCGATTCATCGGGCGCTGCTCCGTAGACGGGGCACTTCATGCCCCGTCGTTCGT
>JAFGIA010000272.1 GCA_016929795.1 Anaerolineae bacterium | reverse complement strand
GGCATTCCGCCTCAAGCATCTAAAATCCGTGGAATCCGTGTGAATCCGTGTCCAATTCAAGTACCCACTGAACGCTTACCCCAGAAACTTGAAACACCCCCGAGATCGAGCCGGGAAGGGGATTCTTGACATCCCGCCTGATGTGTGCTACGATCCGGTTCACATCACACTGGTCCACCACCTGAAGCAGGCGGCGGCAGAATCGAGGGCCAAGACAGCTTGAGGAGTAACACCATGGCTACAGGTCAACTGAAGAACATCGGCGTGCTGACCAGCGGTGGCGATTCGCCCGGCATGAACGCCGCCGTGCGCGCCGTCGTCCGCACCGCCCTCTACCACGGCCTCGACGTCTATGCCATCTATGAAGGCTACCAGGGCATGGTCGACGGCGACGCCTGCATCCGCAAGATGGAGTGGGACTCGGTGGGCGGCATCCTCCACCAGGGCGGCACCGTCATCGGCTCCGCGCGCTGCGCCGCCTTTCGCACCCCCGAGGGCCGCCTCGCCGCCGCCCTCAACCTCGTCCGCCGCGGCATCAATGGCCTGGTCGTCATCGGCGGCGACGGCAGCCTGACCGGCGCCAACCTCTTTCGCCAGGAATGGCCCACATTGATTGCACAACTGGTGCAAGAGGGAGAGATCACCGTCGAGACAGCCGAAAAACACGCCCACCTGGCCATCGTCGGGCTGGTCGGCTCCATCGACAACGACATGTTCGGCACCGACATGACCATCGGCGCCGACACCGCCCTCCACCGCATCACCGAAGCGATCGACGCCATCGGCAGCACCGCCGGCAGCCACCGCCGCGCGTTCGTCATCGAGGTCATGGGCCGGCGCTGTGGTTACCTCGCCCTCATGAGCGGCCTGGCCACAGCCGCGAACTGGGTGTTCATCCCCGAGAGCCCGCCCGAGGTCGACAACTGGGAAGAAGAAATGTCGCACACACTCCACGCCGGCCGGGCCCAGGGCCGCCGGCACAGCGTGGTGATCGTGTCCGAGGGAGCCCAGGATCGACACGGCAACCCCATCACTGCCGATTATGTCAAACAGATATTAGAAGAGCGGTTGGCCGAGGATACGCGCGTCACCATCCTCGGCCACGTGCAGCGCGGCGGCTCGCCCAGCGTGTTCGACCGCTACCTGGGCACCATCATGGGCTATGCCGCCGTCCAGGAGCTGCTCGCCGCCACGCCCGAAGACGAAGCCAGGCTGATCGGCATCCGGCAGCACGACGTCGTGCACAGCCCCCTGATGGGCTCAGTACACCTGACCCAGCAGGTCGCCGAGCTGGTGGCCGGGCACGAGTACGACAAAGCGATGGCGCTGCGCGGCGGCAGCTTTCGTGAATCGTGGGAGATCCTGCGCACCGTCCTGCGCGCCCATCCCCACCCCCCCGAGCCCGGGCAAAAATGCCTCAGGATCGCCGTCATGCACAGCGGCGGGCCCGCGCCCGGCATGAACACCGCCGTGCGCGCTGCCGTGCGCCTCGGCCTCGACAAGGGACACACCCTGCTGGCCGTGCGCAACGGCTTTGAAGGGTTGATCGAGGGCGACATCCACGAGATGAACTGGATGAGCGTCAGCGGCTGGGTGTCCAAGGGCGGCGCCGAGCTGGGCACAAACCGCCGGCTGCCCGACGGCGCCGATTACTATTTGATCGCGCGCCAGATCGAACAGGAGCGCATCGATGCGCTCCTCATCATCGGCGGCTGGACCGCATACCAGGGCGCGTACCGGCTGCTGCAAAACCGCGACAGCTTTCCCGCCTTCAACATCCCCATCGTCTGCCTCCCCGCCTCGATCAACAACGACCTGCCCGGCTCGGAGCTGAGCGTGGGCGCCGACACCGCGCTGAACAGCATCATTACCAACGTCGACAAGATCAAAGAATCGGCCGTCGCCTCCCGCCGCGTCTTTGTCGTCGAGGTCATGGGCCACGACTGCGGCTACCTGGCGCTCATGTCGGGCCTGGCCAGCGGCGCCGAGCGCGTCTACCTGCCCGAAGAAGGGGTGACCCTGGCCGATCTCCAGCTCGACGTACAACGCCTGTGCGAGGGGTTCGAGCATGGCAAGCGCCTGGGCCTCATGATCCGCAGCGAGCACGCCGACGATCTCTACACCGCCGAATTCATGTGCTCCCTGTTCGAAAAAGAAGGCGGCAACCTCTTTGACGTGCGCCAGGCCATCCTGGGCCACGTCCAACAGGGCGGCAACCCCTCCCCCTTCGACCGCATCCAGGCCACCCGCCTGGCTGCCGCGTGCATCCGTTTTCTCGTCGACGAGGCGGGCAAGCCCGTCTCCCCCGTCGCCGCCGTTGGACTGCAAGGCGGGCGCGTCGAGATCACCAACCTGGAAGACCTGCCGCGCCTGGTGGAAAAGACACACCACCGGCCCAAACATCAGTGGTGGCTGGAGCTGCGGCCCGTGGCCAGGATCATGGCCTTACCCGGGCTGGAAGACTGAGCGCACCACCTCCACCTGCCCCTGGCGAGCCCCTGACTCGGCTACACAGCCAGGCGGCACTGTCAGCCCGATTCATCGGGCGCTGCTCCGTAGACGGGGCACTTCATGCCCCATCGTTCGTGCCGCCCCGTCGTTCCTTCACGCCCCGTCGTTCGTGCGGCCCCGTCGTTCCTTCACGCCCCATCGTTCGTGCCGCCCCGTCGTTCCTTCACGCCCCATCGTTCGTATAGATGACCCGCCATTCTCGTTTGCCCCTGTCCCGCAGATAGTGCATCCCACTTGTGTAGAGCGTATCAGCCCGATTCATCGGGCGCTGCTCCGTAGACGGGGCACTTCATGCCCCGTCGTTCCTTCACGCCCCGTCGTTCGTGCCGCCCCGACATTCCTTCATGCCCCATCGTTCGTGCCGCCCCGTCGTTCCTTCACGCCCCGTCGTTCGTGCCGCCACGTCGTTCCTTCACGCCCCGTCGTTCGTGCCGCCCCGACATTCCTTCACGCCCCATCGTTCGTGCCGCCCCGACATTCCTTCACACCCCGTCGTTCGTGCGGCCACAATGTTCCTACAAACAAGGGATGCACCGCACCTGGCAGGCGACATTGCTAGGGTAACGTCGTTGGACGCTCGCCCAGCGTTACGTCAACATCAACCTCTTCCCCGTCGCGCAGGACAGTGAGCCTGACCTCCTCACCGGCGCCGGCCTCTGCCAGCAGCGTGCGCAGCGACGCCATACCCTCCACCGGCTCGCCGTCCAGGGCAATGATGACGTCGCCCCCTGCCGGCAGTTGACCACCCTCCAGGTCGAGCACATCGTCACTGCCTCGTAGTCCCGCCTCCTCTGCCGGGCTGCCGTCCACCACCGACGCGATCAGCACCCCTTCCTGGCCCTCGGGCAGCTCCAGCGCCTCGGCGATCTCGGGCGTCAGCTCCAGGCCCTGGATGCCCAGCCAGGCACTGCCCGCCGTCCCCCGTGGCATCTGCGGCCTCTCTGTCTCCACCTGCCCGCTCTCGGCCGCCGGCCGGGCAGCCAGCCTCAGGTCGATCATCTCCTCTTCGCCCTCACGCAGCACCGTCAACCGCACCGTCTGGCCCACGCTCGTGCTGCGTGCCAGGTAAACGATCAGATCCTCGAACTCGCGCACCGGCTGGTCATCGATGGCCACGATCACATCGCCGCCGATACTGGCCTGCAGTCCGTCGATCTCCACCGTGCGCGCACTGCCCTGCAGGCCGGCTTCCTCCGCCGGGCTCCCCTCCAGCACCTCGGCCACGAGCACCCCGCGCTGGGCCGTGTCGAGGCCCATCGCCTCGGCGATCTGCGAGTCAAGCGTCGTGCCGCTGATGCCGATCCACGGGTGCGCATACGCGCCCTCTTTGATCAGGGCCGGCACCACCCTCTCTACGATCGTAGACGGGACAGCAAACCCGACCCCGGCGTTGGAGCCTGTCAGCGACTCGATCGCTGTCGGCACACCAATGACCTCTCCCTCGTCGTCGACCAGCACCCCGCCCGAATTGCCCGGGTTGATCGGCGCGTCAGTCTGGATAATGTCGGGAATACTGTACGTCGCGCCGATCAAACTGCGCGTCGACACCGGCAGCGACCGGCCCAGCGCGCTGACAAAGCCGACCGTCATCGTCCCGTCGAGGCCAAAGGGGTTGCCGATCGCCACCGCCAGTTGCCCCACGCGCACCCGCGTCGAGTCGGCCAGGCGCACGGGGTGGAGCTGCTCCGCGGGCACGTCGACCTTGATCACGGCCAGGTCACTGTCAGGATCGGTGCCCACCACCTCGGCGGGCACCGTCGTGTCGTCGCCAAAGGTGACCTGGATCGTCCTGGCGCCGTCGACGACGTGGTGATTCGTCACGATGTGACCGTCCGTGTCCCACACAAAGCCCGAGCCGAGGCCGGCGCCGACCTCAATGTGCACCACAGAAAGCGAGACCCTATCATAAATGTCGCCCAGGGTATCCTCCAATGCGTCCAGCAGCTCCCCGCTCGACGAGATCTCTGCCGCCGGTGCCTCGGCGCCACGGTCAGCCGTGACAGGAGCGGTCGCCTCGGCGGCGGCGTCAGGTGCCTCGTTGCGCACCGCCTCCAGCAACACACCCGGCAGCCCACAGGCCGGCAGCGCCAGCAGCGACACCATCAAGAGCGCCAGGAACAGCGCCGGTTTTCCTTTTATCCTATTCATCGACATTCCTTCCTTCCACTTTTCTTCCACTTTGGCGAAATGGGACGCGACAAGAAGAATACCACAGGCCCCACACTTTTGTCCTTAAGAAAGACTCGCGACAAGCTTAAGAAAACCTCAAGGCCGCGTGTGGGTTTTAATCCGTGAAATCCGTGTGAATCCGTGTCCTGAGGTCGGCGGACCAGACGACGGTTGATCGCTCGACCCGGTTTTAATCCG
>JAFGIA010000271.1 GCA_016929795.1 Anaerolineae bacterium | reverse complement strand
GCCGGCGCTGTGGTAAGCAGTTTGTGCCGGAAAAGACACACTATCAATATTGTCCGCGTTGTTATCCCGACGTGGCGCCGATGGGAGACACCACTTCCTCACCAATCCACCCTGGGCTGGCCGGCTTTTGTCGTCTGCTCCCACTCCAGGTATAATGGGGGCAGCACAAAGCGATGGAGGGGATGTGCGAAAAGCGATCGGCATCGGCATGGCCGTGCTGGCAGTGGTGGGGCTTGGCGCTACCTGGGTATACCACGACAGGCTCTCTTTTATGATCGACCTGCTCAAGGCGTACACGGCGGCGCGGCGATTCTACGATAACTATGAGCACCTGGCTCGCGATGTGGCCTTTCACCCCGACATGGCCCGGCGCCTCGACGTCTACTCGCCGCCGGACGGCGATGGATACCCCGTTCTCCTGTTCGTCCACGGTGGAAGCTGGAAAGACTATGACAAAAGGCTCTTTGCGCCGGTGGCGATGAAGCTGCTGCCAGAGGGGATGGTGGTCGTGATCCCTGATTATACGCTCTACCCGGATGCGGGCTATGAGCAGATGGCGCACGAGATGGCAGCGGCGATCAGTTGGACGCTGGAGAATGCAGGGTCTTATGGAGGCGATCCCCGCCAGGTGGTGGTGGCAGGTCACTCGTCGGGCGCCCACCTGGCCGCGCTGGCGCTCATGGACCCGCGATTTCTGAGCGCCTATGGGCACACGGCAGACGAGGTGCGCGGTTTCATCGGCCTCAGCGGGCCGTATGACATCCAGGCCGAATACGACTATTGGCACGCACAGGGGGTCACCCCGGAGGTGATCGTCGAGGTGATGGGCGGGCCAGAGCATTTTCAGACTGCCTCGCCGTCGAGCTATGTGCGTGCCGGGCTGCCGCCGATCCTCTTGATCCACGGGCAAAAGGACGAGACGGTGCCCGTCGAGATCTCGGAGGCTTTGTATGCGGATCTGCAAGCGGCCGGGGCCAGCGCAACCCTCGCCGTGTATGACGATTCCGGGCATACCGATTTTCTGTTCGCCGCACTGACAGAGGCACGGGCACCGCTCGTGGTGGACCTGGCAAGCTTTGTGCGGCAGCATACCACAAACAAGGAGTAAACTCGTCTTCTGGCGACCCTCCATGGCGGCTAAAACTGCAAAGAGACACAAAGCGGGGCAGTCAAGGCGGCACGTGCTGCTGCGCAGCTTTGGCTACCTGCGCCCCTACTGGCGGCTGGCTGCCGGGTCGTATCTGATCATCCTGGTAGTGAACGGGCTGGCGTTGATCATCCCCCAGCTCATCCGCCGGATCGTGGACCAGGGCATTGCGCGTGGCGACACGCAGCTCATCGGCAAGCTGGCCCTGGCCCTGCTTGGCCTGACGTTCTTCAAAGGCGTCCTCACCTTTGTCCAGGGGCGGTGGACCGAGATCGCGTCGCAGAGTGTGGCGTACGATCTGCGCAATGCGATCCACGCCAGGCTGGCGAGTCTCTCCTTCTCGTACCACGACCGCGCGGAGACGGGGCAGCTCCTGTCGCGGGCGATCCAGGATGTGGAGCGCATTCGTTTTCTCACCGGGCGGGCTGTGCTGCGCCTGATCGAGGCGACGACTCTGCTCGTCGGCACGCTGGGGGTGATGCTGTGGATGAACCCGGCGCTGGCGCTGTTGGCGCTGTCTACGATGCCGCTATTGGTGTACGTCGCCTTTCGCTTCAGCGCTGTCCTGCGCCCCCTGTCGCTGGACATTCAGAACCAGTTGGCGGTGCTGACGACCCGCCTCGAACAGAACCTCCGCGGCGCGCGCGTGGTCAAGGCCTTTGCGCAGGAAGGTGCAGAGACGGGGCGGTTCGACCGCCAGAACGAGGGATGGTTCCGGCTGTCGGCCTACGCCGCCCGGCTGAGGGCACTGAATGTGCCGTTGATCGACATGATTGCCAGCATGGGTACAGTATTTGTCATCTGGTACGGTGGCTCGCTGGTCATCCGCGACCACCTCACACTGGGCGAGCTGGTTGCGTTCTCTACCTACCTCGGCCAGCTTGTGCCGGGCGTCCGCCGCCTGGGGTTGATCATACCCGTTATCCCGATGGCGTCTGCGGCAGGGGAGCGGATCTTTGAGATTCTCGATGCGAGGTCCGAGGTGGAGGAAGCGCCCGGCGCGGTGGTGCTGCCCCCGGTGCGTGGGCACGTCCGCTTTGAGGATGTGTCGTTTGGTTACTTTGGGCGCCACAGGGTGCTCGATCATGTGACGTTCGAGGCGCGGCCGGGCGAGGTGATTGCGCTGCTGGGCGCGACCGGCTCGGGCAAGTCGACCATTATCAACCTGATCCCGCGTTTTTACGACCCTGTGGGGGGGCGGATCACCGTGGATGGCTACGATACGCGCGACGTCACGCTCAATTCGCTGCGCGACCAGATCGGCACGGTGTTGCAGGAAACGAGCCTGTTTGCCGCCACCGTGCGCGAGAATATCGCCTTTGGCTGCCCCGACGCGACAGAACAAGAGATCGTGGCGGCAGCCCAGGCGGCGCAGGCACACGAGTTTATCATGCAGATGTCCGATGGCTATGACACCAAGGTGGGCGAGCGCGGCGTGACCCTGTCGGGTGGACAGAAGCAGCGCCTGGCCATTGCCCGCGCGCTGCTCAAGAATCCGCGCATCCTGATCCTCGACGATGCGACCTCGAGTGTTGATACCGAGACCGAGCGCCTGATCCAGGCTGCGCTGGAGCGGCTGATGGAGGGGCGGACGTCGTTCGTCATTGCGCAGCGGTTGAGCACAGTGCGTGCGGCGGATATGATCCTGGTGCTCGACAGGGGACGTGTCGTGGCGCGGGGGACACACGAAGAGCTGTTGGCCACTTCGGGGCTGTATGCCGAGATCTATCACCGGCAGTTGCGGCCAGAGAGGGTGGAAGGATGAGCTTTTCGTTGGGGGGCGGGGGGATGGCGATGGGGCCACGCTCGGCCATTGAGCGCTTTGGCGAGCAGGTGGAGGGGCGCGCGTTCGACGTGCGCATCGTGCTGCGCTTGCTGGCCTACCTGCGCCCTCATCGCCGGCGCATGGCCGGGGCTTTTGTGCTGATGCTCGTCGTCTCGGGCCTGACGCTCCTGGCTCCATACCTGGTGAAGGTGGCGATCGACGGGCCGATTGCGCGCGGCGACCTGGGCGAGCTGAACCGGATTGCCGCGCTGCTGGCAGCGGTGTTTGTCGGTATCTACCTGGCGTCGGCGGGCCAGCAATACTTGCTGTCGTGGGTAGGCGAGCGCGTGCTGGCTGACTTGCGGGCGCAGCTCTTTCGCCACTTGCAGGCGCTGTCACTCGGCTACCACGACACGCACATCATGGGCGTCACCATCTCGCGCGTGATCAACGACGTGGCGGTGATCAACGAGCTGTTGTCGCAAGGGTTGATCACATTGGCCGGCGACATGGTGCTGTTGGTGGGGATCGTGGGGGTGATGCTGACCATGAGCCCGCGCCTGGCGCTGCTCACCTTTAGCGTGCTGCCGCTCATGGTGATGGCCACGCTCCTCTTTGCGCGGCGGGCGCAGGTGGCTTTCCGCCAGACGCGATCGCGCATCGCCGCCGTGGTGGGCGAGCTGGCGGAAGACCTGTCGGGGATGCGCGTGATCCAGGCCTTTGCCCAGGAAGGCGCATCGCACGAGCGGTTCGACGAGGTGAACCGCGAGAACCGCGATGCGTACATCTCGGCCATGTCGTTGTCGTTCATCTTTTTGCCGACGGTCGAGTTCCTCGGCATGTTGGCGACGGCGGTTGTGCTCTGGTTCGGCGGGCTGGCGGTGGCGGGCCATACGCTGACGCTGGGCGTGGTGGCCGCTTTTTTGGCCTACGTGACGCGCTTTTTCCAGCCGATCCAGGAGCTGAGCCAACTCTACACGACGATGCAGGCGGCCATGGCCGGCGGCGAGCGCGTGCTCGAGCTGCTCGACACGCAACCGGAGGTGGTGGACGCGCCCGAGGCCATCGACATGCCGCCCATCGAGGGGCGCGTGGAGCTGCGTGCTGTATCCTTTTCATACCGGGGTGAGGTGCGCGTGCTGCATGATGTGGACCTGACGATCGAGCCGGGCGAGACGGTGGCGCTCGTGGGGCCGACGGGCGCGGGCAAGACGTCGATCGCCAACGTCATCGCCCGGTTTTACGAGGTGACGGAAGGCGAGGTGCGGATCGACGGCCTGGAGGTGCGCCAGGTGAAGCAGCAATCGCTGCGCCGCCAGATGGGCCTGGTGCCGCAGGACCCGTTCCTCTTTTCAGGCACGATTGCTGACAACATCCGGTTTGGCCGGCCCGAGGCAAGCGAGGCCGAGGTAGAAGCGGCAGCGCGGCTGGCGAATGCCCACGAGTTTATCGCCGTGCTGCCCGATGGCTACGAGACGCAGATCCTGGAGGGGGGCGTGAACCTGTCGACGGGACAGCGCCAGTTGATCTGCATCGCGCGCGCGGCACTGGCCAACCCACGCATCCTGATCCTGGACGAGGCGACTTCGAGTGTGGACACGGTGACCGAGATGCTGATCCAGGATGCGCTCCACAGGCTCCTGGAACGGCGGACGGCGGTGGTGATTGCACACCGGCTGGGCACGATCCTCGATTCGGACCTGATCTGCGTCGTCGAGGCGGGACGCATTGTCGAGCGCGGCCGCCACGAAGCGCTGCTGGCCAGCAGCGGGCTGTATCGCACGCTCTACGAGCAGCAGTTCGTGGATCTGTAGAGGGATGGCGCCTAGATCGCAGCACGCCCGGCTTGATAGCCGCGTGGTTCTGTGGTATACTGGTAGTAGCCGCGTCGAGGGCTGCGCGCCGTGCAGCCGCGTGTGCTCGGAGGAAGAGGGGCTATGCACCGAATCAGTGTGATGCTCGTGGACGATCACCCCGTGTTTCGACAGGGGCTGCGGCGTGTGCTCGAAGGCGAGGACGATCTCGACGTCGTGGCCGAGGTCGAAGATGGCGAGGAGGCGCTGCAACTGGCGCTGCAGATTGTGCCCGACGTGATCCTGCTTGACATCAACCTGCCGCGCATGAATGGCTTGCAGGTGGCGCGCGCGCTGAAGGATACGATCCTCGACATCAATATCATTATGCTCACGGCCTACCACGACGACCAACAGGTGTTCCACGCCATCCGCGCCGGCGCTTCGGCCTATTTCCCGAAGGACGTCAGCCCGCGCCGGCTGATCGAAGCCATCCGCCTGGTGTACCAGGGCAGCTATGTGATCGAGGATCGCGTCCTCGAAAAGCCGCAGGTGGGCGCCTGGCTGCTGGAGCAGTTCGAGGGCGCCGAGAGGGATGCAAGCGACGATCTCAGCTCTCTCCTCGTCCCGCTGTCGCCGCGCGAGATGGAGATCCTGCAGTTCATCGCCCACGGCAAGAGCAACAAAGAGATCGCCTACGATCTCGGCATCAGCCGCCAGACGGTCAAGAACCACATGACGAGCATCCTGCGCAAGCTGGCGGTCAACGACCGCACGCAGGCGGCCATCTATGCGCTGCGCCGGGGCTGGATCCGGCTGCAGGACATCAACTGACCCGGGCTCGGGCCGAGCGTGGGTTCACGGTCGAGCGTAAGCTTGGCGAGGAGCAGAAGGAGAGGATAACGGATTATGGCCCAGGAAGAAACGCCGCTCTCGTGCGATGAGCAGATCCGTGCCTTTGTGCAGGAGAATCACAAAGAGCACGAGCAAGTGCAGCGCGAGCTGAAAGAGATCGACATCCTCATCCGGCAGAGCACGGCCGAAGTCGAAAAACTGGCGCAGCGCAACACGCAGATCGGCAACCGCGTGCGCCAGATGGAGATGAACATCGACACCTATCCCCGCGAAGACATCAAGGAGCTGTACGCCGCGGCGCACGAGGCGCAGATGCGCCTGTTCATGATGCGCAGCCAGCTTGAACAGCTCCAGGGCCGGCAGCAGAGCCTGGAGCACCAGAGCCAGCGCCTGGCACGGGGGGCCGAGCTGGCGAGTTACATCGCACCCGCCGACATGGCGCAGCGCGCCATCCCGGCGGCCGGGCCGAGCGCCAGCGACGTGGTGCGTGTCATCGACGCGCAGGAAAAAGAGCGCCAGCGGCTGGCGCGGCAGATGCACGACGGTCCCGCCCAATCGCTCACGAACCTGATCCTCCAGGCCGAGATCTGCGAGCGCCTGTTCGACACCGATCCGATCCAGGCCCGCGTGGAGTTGGGCAATTTGAAGAACGCGGCCAACGTTACCTTTCAGAAGGTGCGCGACTTTATTCTCACCCTGCGTCCGATGATGCTCGACGACCTTGGCCTGATGCCGACGCTAAAGCAGTACGTCCAAGATTTCGAAGACAAGACCAAGCTCGCCGCCAATTTCACCGTGGTGGGGCGCGAGGCGCGCCTGCCCGCCCACACCGAGGTCACGCTGTTTCGCATGATCCAGGAGCTGCTCACCAACGCACACACCCACGCGCACGCCACGCACGTGCAGGTGAGCCTCGACTTTGAGGACGGAGAGGTGAATGCGAGCGTGGAGGATGATGGCAGTGGGTTCGACGTGAACGAGATCAAGGCCCCGGGCCAGCATCGCAAGGGGCTGGGACTGGCGACGATCCAGGAGCGGGCCGAGATGTTGGGCGGCCGGATGCAGGTGGAGAGCCGCATCGGGCGTGGTACCAAGGTACGGATCAATATTCCCGTCAGCCAGGGATAGAGGGAGTTTTTAGTACAAAGGTACTATTGCCAAATTGAGCAGTGTCCTGTATAATGAGCATCGTAGTACTTTTGAAATCCACGGGGAAAGGAGGTGATACAGATGCTGTTTCTGCCGCGTGAGGAAGGACAGGGCTTGGTTGAGTACGCTTTGATTCTTGTTCTGGTGGCCATTGTGGTTATTGCCATCCTGCTCCTGTTGGGCCCGGCCATCGGGAACGTGTTCAGCACCATCGTCAACGCTGTCTAGGTGCGAACGAGAGACCCATCAACCTTGCCAACACAACCGTAGAGCCCCACTCAGGTGGGGCTCTACCCTTTTTAGCGACCTCCTGCATTTCCCCAATCTTGATAGGACCAAAGTCCCATTGACCTCCAAGGTGATAGTACTATCGACCTATTGAATTGGGCACCCCGGTCAGGTATAATGAAGGCAGGTTTGAGAGAGCAAGTGCACCAGGCATTCAGCGCACAGCAGCGGCCAACAGAATCCACGGAGCAACTTGCAGGGAGGCTCTAGACAGAGCACAGGACGCAAAGGACATGAACAGAGTGGGGAGAGGGGACCGCAAGTCACAAAGACGCCAGGATGGCCAGGCCAAGGGCCAGCGCGGCCTGAGGGGCGAAGAAGGCCAGGCAATGCTGGAGATGACGATCTGCATCATCTTTTTGCTCCTGGTGGTCGTGGCCCTGTTCGAGTTCGCGCTGGTCTTTTACTCCTACATC
>JAFGIA010000037.1 GCA_016929795.1 Anaerolineae bacterium | reverse complement strand
ATCGCCAGGTAGACGAGTGCGCTGAGCAAGCCAGCAGCCCCCGTCGCCGTGAGGCTGTCCTTGAGATCGGCCGTGCGCGGCAGGTCGTAACAGTTGAAAAATGTGGCCCATAGAGCCCAAACGACGGTGAGGATGGCAAAGTAGTGCAGGTTGGAGGTAACACTCTGCAGGATAAGTGGATACCCCATGCGCCAGATGAGCACGGTCAGCAGCGCCGCATTGATCAAGAGCACGTCAAAGAGAGCGAGCATGACGCGCCGCTCCGATACAAAGAGTCCAAGGCTCGGCGGCGAGATACGGCGCGGCTTGTGCAGTGTCGTGTGAAAGGCCATCGGCTCTGTGGTACGTGGTGAGATAGACATGAACTCCTCGTGCTCTCCTGTTCGACCCTTTTAGTAGACCGGGCTCGGTGCTAATGGCTGCGTAGCGGCCAGGACGAGGAACGATGCATTCCGGTAGAGGCGGTGGAGCCAAAGCCGGACTCGGGTCCTCCAACTATATTCTATGTGACGGGTGTTAACTGGTGGTAAAAGGCGGGTGTGCAGTTGGTAAGAGAACTCGTTAAGGAAAGTAAAAACTGCGCGTAGCACCTGCTACGCGCGTTCTTATCACCAACAGCCGAGCTCGATTAGCGATAGTCAATCGGCAAGGTACGCAAATATTCTGTTGTCCTCTTTTTGCGAACGAAATCCATAAAAGCGCGGTTGACCTGCTCCTCGGTGAGGTCCATCACCTCTGCTGTGTCCTTAACCGGCACGTTGTGCTCCATGGCATACCAGAGTAGGTCCATGACCTCGAACGGCAGGCGGAAAAAGAATTCTTCCTGGGACGTGAGCGCGCTATAAGTGTCTGTCGTCGGCGTTGCCTGGAGGATTTCGGCTGGGATGTCAAGGTATTCGGCGAGTTGGTACACCTGGGTCTTGTAGAGGTGTCGGATCGGGGCGACGTCGTAACCGCCGTCGCCCCATTTGACAAAGAACCCCTGATCATGCTCGTTCTTGTTAGGCGTACCGATCACGGCATAGTTGCGGAGTTCGGCGCGGTAATAGAGCATAGCCATGCGACTCCGCTGCTTCAAGTTGGAGGCGGCGACGATCTGTAGAAAGTCGCGTGGATTGAGACGCTGAGAATGCTCCTTACCCTCAGGTGAGATGATGGTCAGGGAAAAGACGTTCAGGGTGTCGCTTTCGAGAATGTTGCCGGGCAAAGTGATCTTGGCCTTGTAACCCGCCCCATATTCGGGAAAGATGCGACAGATGGCCTCGTCACGGCGCGTATAGCAACTGAACCCTGACAGCGCGCTGGTGATATCTTCGAGCACGGGTTCGATGCCGAACCGGTCTGCTACCAGCCCGGCGAGCCGGACGCTGTCGGGGCTGGAATCTCGTTCCGGCATCATCACGCCGACTACGCGTTCCGGCCCGACTGCACGGACGCTGAGCGCAAGGACGACCGAAGAGTCGACTCCGCCACTGATGCCGACCACAGCACCGCCGCGGCGCAGCGTGTGATGGATGTCGCGGCGGAGGTTGGCGGTGAGCTCATTGGTGACGAAACCCGGGTTGATGTCGAGCACGTGCTTGTCAAAAGTCATCAGTCACTCCTTCAATGCGGTTTGGCGCGCATATTCATTTTACCTCAGTTACCCACAAACACAAGTGGGATCATGTGTCGGTATGGATTGACGATCACCTTTGTGGTGGCCGTCTTGGGCACGCGCTCCGGTGCGGACAACTCGGCTGTGCTGACCAGAACTCCTGGCATCCCGGTCGTCACTCTGGCCTGGTAGCGAATCACCACTTCCGCACCCGCGGGTGTCGTATCGCTCCACACTACCGCATGCTGGTTGCTGTCATAGGTAGGAAGAACGCTGCTATTTTCCACTTCCAGGTCCGTCGGCTCGCTAGTCCCGTCAGGCAGTTGCACCCACACGTTGAGTGGAACAGAGCTCCCCACGAATCTCACGGTGTATACGATCGACTCCCCCTCGGCTGCGCGGTCGGGAGAAGCGTCGAATGCGAGGCTGCCAGACGCTTCGATGACTGCGACCAGCTTGTGGAGGTAAAAGAGGTCACCCTGCTCAAAGGCCGGCACGTCGAGATACTTGTACAGCTTCTCACGCGGCTCCTGGAGGATGAGGGAGCGCGCCTGAAAGAGCGCGTCGCTATCGTAGAGGGGATTGACCACCCCCTCGCTGTACATATGAGTCGTTCGCGTGACGAACCAATACGGGGCAACGTAACTATATTCGTCGATAGCCGTCTCCACCTTGGCCAGTGCATGGGTGCGCAGATACTCCCCCAGTTCTGGCACCAGGAACATAAAGTTGCGGGCGACATTCAGCGCACGGTTGTACTCGTTGCAAAGCGGCTTTTCACATACCACCCACGGACTGTCCTTTTCAAAGTTGCTGACCCTGGTCACGAGCAGTCGATCCAGTTCCGCCCTGACGTCCGCCGACTCCGGATAGCCAGCCAACTGCTCGAGCTCGAGATATCCTATGTACCCGGCGATGTAGGCGTTATGGACGTAGGGATATTGCTGCAAAAAGTCGTCAGATGGAGGCGCTTCGAGCTTGTCGAAGCTGTTGTCGAATACCGTCCGGGCATTGTCAAACTCCGCTGCATACTTCCACAGGGCGTAGAACATGTGTGGAGGATAGTGCCATCCCTCGTAAAAGCTCGCATAGTTGCTATGCGCCGGGTGGTTTGCCAGGTCTGCGTCCACCTCAGGAGGAAGTAGTTGAGCCTCACGTGGTGCACCGTCGGCCCACCCGATGTGGACGTAGGAGTAGGGAGGATAGTCCGCGTACTCTTGCCGCAGATACGTGCGCACCTGTTCCTGTTGTGAGGGTGGCAGGTAGGGCAAGCACCGAAGCAGGGCGTAAAGCGTGTCCGAAGGGTGGTGCCAGTAGTCGATCAGATTCTCGCCTACGACCATCTCTGTACGCTGGTCAAACAGCCCATGACTCAGGTAGCCCGGCCGGAGATGGCCGGCGTCGAGGATCTTTTGAATCTCGGCGGACAGGATTTGCCTCAGTGCTTCGGTATCGGGGATCGTGATCCCCGCTTCCGCCCCCTCGACGATCGTGGCTACAGGCAGGGCTGTCGCGGTGCCGGAATAGTCCCCGAGTGCAATGATCGCATTACTCCGGTGAATGTAGAGTTTGCCCTTGTAGGGAATAGGTGGGTTCTGATCTCCGTGGCGCTCATAGACTCCGTTGACGCTGTCGCTCGCCCCACGATAGAGGGCGACACTGGGATAGTCGGACAACACATGATACATCTGAGTGTAGCCCGGCAAGATTTCGTCTCGCAGCTCCAGGCATCGACTCCAGTAGTTCCATTGACGCGATCCGGTGGGCCCAAATCCAGTATGCGGATTATGGTTGGGGATCGTATAGTCAAACGCCCCCGCTGCGCAGTCGCGGTGCCGGCTCCAGTAGATCAGGTTGCCTCCCGCCGAATACGCGATAGGCTCGTCCACCGCATTGCTTACAGCACTTGGCGTCGTATAGGAAGGAGTATCAAGCATCCAACCAACGATGTGCCCCCGCGAGATAGGGGTGTCGGGCATCTGGACATAGTGCATCGACTGGTAGAGGCGACCGTCGGTACCAACGAGCGGCGGATAGCGCGTACTCGCCCCATGTGTATTGAACCAGGTGATCGGCGCGTACTCGGCCTTGCCATCGCTGTCAAAGTCGTACGTCACCTCCTCCCCCGTCTGCCGGTCGAGCACGAGGTAGGTTCTTCGCCATGGTTTCTCCTCGTGGTAGTCGAGAATCGGGCGGGCGTTCACCAGGTAAGGCGGGCTCGACGAGCGTGTGCCCAAAAGCACCTCGTTCGTCAGATTCTGCCAGCCGGGATAGAGATCTTCCTTTTCCCTGCTCTGCAAATCGTGGTCCTTGTCTGGATCGAGCCAGGCGCGATAGTTGTGGCCGCTGGCAAACACGACAACCCCCTCGTGCACCACGGGCCACCAGGAGTAGAACCCCGGCCCGGGGAGTTTGGCCGACTTCCAGACAAGGTTGCCATCACTCACGTCCAGTGCATATGCGTGCGAATCATTTGCGGCAAAGTAAAGGACGCCGTCGTCGTATGCCGCAGAGAAGAGAATCGGGCCACCGGATCGGTACTTCCATTTCAGAGTCCCGGCATTGGGGTGATTATGGCCATAGATAGCGTACATATAGCCATCGCGGTTGCCAAGGTAGACGACGTCGCCGATGACCAGTGGGTTGGTCTCAAAGCCAGCGCCTCCTTCGAACGTCCACAACGGCTGGCCGGTCAGGGCATCGATGGTGTGCAGCTTGTGATCGAGCCCGCCCACGTACACCACGCCGTTGTATACGGTCGGCGAGTGACCCATAGGTAGCTCAGTAGGGTAGACCCAGGCAATCTCACCGGCGCTGCCGGCCGTGCCGGTTCCCGTGTACAGCACGTACAATCCTCTTGCCGTGGAGATATAGAGCCTGTCGTACGCGGCAATGACCTGCGTCTTTGGCGAGATATACGGCTCGATAGGCCGGTACCAGACCGGCTGCAGCACGCCGCGTACCTCTTCGCTGTTCCACGACGTTCTCTGTGGATTCGCCGCGAGCATCGGCCATTCGCCGTCGTCGAGTGTCGCCGCGCTGGTGCTCCCGCTCACGCCGCAACTGTGGCTGTCGGCATGGACGTCACTGCCTGCGTGCGGCGGCAGGCCGGCTACCAGTAAGAATGTGATCGTGCAGACAACGATAGCAAGCACGGCTCCGCCTCGGCAGGTCTCGCAGCGTGGCGCCACGATGCCTTCCCACTTTACCCATTTCTGTCGTCGCACCGGATCAGTCTCCTCTCATTACCAGCGGAACGTAGATGGTCACAACATCATCCGCACTGCCCCACGTCACGGTGAGGGTGGGACGGCCTGTTGCGTTCCAATCTCCTACGTCCGAAGAGTGAAAGTATTTGCCACTGTGATACGCCCAGTCCGACTCGTACAGGGCAAGATGAAGAGACGTGCTTGCGGCGTACGCCTGCGCGACGGCACGGCTGACATCCCAGTGATAGGCGATGCCGGGTGTCGGCGGCACAGAAAGCACCGGGTCGACCCAGGTAGCGGCTACATTTTCTTTCGCCAGCGGAGCGTTGTTCCAGGTCAACGCGCTCTCTTCCCAACCCTCATCCACCGTCAGCACCTGGATGAGGGACCGTTCCGGGCCTGGATTGCTGTGTTGTCCTGCGCCGCCCGTCAGATAGAGCGTCAACGTTGCTGATACGATCTGTTGTCCTGGCGGCACACGGTCCAACGGAAAAGTGATATATGTCCGCGAAAAGCAGGGCCAGTCGCCCGTGTCGCCGAGGTTCTGAATGTTCACAAATATCTTACCTGCCCAATTGAGCCCTCCCCAGGTGGAGAAATAGTCGGGCATGGCGGGATCGCCACACACACTGCTGCCACCCACGTCGGCATCGGCGACCACAGCTCCGTCTAGGCCGTGGCGAATGGTCACGCTCCCTTTGGTGGCGCCGCGCGACGGCTCGTACGCTGGCAGACCAAAGTGCAGTTGCCCCCACGTGGCAGGCTCGGCAGGGTCCATCATCTCGGGCCAGCGCTGCGCAGTGGCAGGAGGTCCTTCCGCCTCATCTCGGTCGTGGGCAATCAAAGCCATGCCCCACACGGTCCTCGCCGCGGGCGGACCGTCGATGCCGAGACTCTTGTAGGGAATCCTGTAGGTAACCACCCACGCTCTGTCGTCCAGCTCGTCGTTGGGGGCACTGCCTCGCCACTCGGCTGTCGTGGTCATGGGTATGCTTACCGGGGACCAACCGGTGCCATCGCCCCGGTAGGTGGCCTCGTCCTCGTCTGTCCTCGTCCAACCGGTGAGCTGCGCGTCGAGCCGGAAGGACGACGCGTCAGGCGTGCTGCCACCGTTGCCTGTGGTGCGCAGGTACAAACTCACCGCATCCCAGTTTACCAGGTCATCAGCGGAAGGCGACTTGTCGTACCACAGGCGCCGGTCGATAGAGGCAACGCGGACGTACAGATAGTTTGGCTTGTAGCTAACGCGCGCATCCACCGCGTTGAGCGTAGGCGTCACCCGGCCAAACCAGAGAATGGCCGCCTGTTCTCCCGGCACGTCATAAGGTGCGTTGACGATGCGCGTCCCGGCTTGCGTCACGAGGGTGCCCGGCTCTGTGGTCGGTGTTACCGCGCTGATGCCCCCTTGTGCAGGCATCGCGCTCAACAACAGCGCGGCCACAGGCAGCACAACGTACCACAGTCTCGAGTTTGCAGCAAGCATCAAGCCTCCTATGGTTTGCGCTCGTGCATGCTCCGTGCGACTGTACACAGCAGCAACCAGGTCGGTGGTGTATCAGGCTGTTGGAGTCGAGAATGGTTCGATGTCTGGTTCAGACTCGTCGGCGAGAATCCGTCGTGATCGGCAGCCCTTGTGTCCAGACATTTTTGTGAGGCGGCAATGCATGGGAATAACGCCGATGATGGGCTGCCAGAGCGCATATTCAAGAAATCTGTCTACATAGGTCAGTGTCATTCGCGGACCATGGTTTTTGCGTCTGTGCGTCAGGCGTACACTGCGCAACCGGTGCCGCTCAGGAGAGTATAGCCGCCATCCTGGCTTGTGTCAATGGGATCAAGGTACCATGCGAGGGCATAAAAAAATCCCGGCCTCCGAAGGAGGCCGGGATTTGCCTACGCGTGCTGGACTGGCTAACGATGAAGGAGAGGTAGATAGGTGCGGAAGGCGTAGGGTGCAAAAGAGATCGAGTAGGAGAGCGCGGCCCTGCCGGAAGTGTCGATGACCTCTATTGTGTACACGCACAAAGTCCGGGGCGCAATGCTGCTGTCTAGCCACGAATAAGCCGCACCCAGAGGCATTCCGGGATGCTGGCAGGGCAGGAGCTCTGGGGTAAGCCGCTGCCCGAGCGTGCCCGGGACGTGACTGCGATAGAGGTGGAAGCCCAGAACGTCTATCTCCGAAGCGGTTTCCCACGCCAGGCGAACGCCATTTGCCTCGGTTCCTGCCGTAAATGAGATCAGGGTCACGGCCGTCGGCTCTATGACGGTAATGGTGCCAGTGTCGTCGGTGAAACCACCCACGTATTCGGCGTGTATGGTTCCCTCGCCAATGGTGCTGGCGGAAAAGGTCGTGCTGAACCCACGAGTCGGCGCGAGCTGCCCCTCCACCACGCCGGTGCCGCTCCACGTGAGGGATATGTCGGCGACGTGATTGTCATACGCGTCATAGCTGGCACCCCAGACGGTCAACGTGTCGCCGCTACGGACGAGAACGTCGTCCACCGGCTCGCCGCTGCCGGCGGCTGCCGTGTCGATGCGCACGCTGGCCATGGCTGCCGGGCTCACTTCGAGGACTGCCGTCACCTCCACTCCCTGCAGTGTGGCGGTGACCACCCACGAGCCAGCACGTTCGGACGTGTACACGTTCGATGCCCAACTGCCACCCGCCTCCGGCATGATGGCGAACGAGGCTGACGACGTCGCATCCCACACCTTGCCGTACCCATCGTACGCGGTGACCGCATAGCTCTGGGTGGTACCGGCGGTGAGCGAGCTGCTATTGGGTGAAATCGATAGAGAGGCCGGCGCTGCGAACCACGACAACCCCCACGCCTCTAGCGCTGGAGAGGATGCCTCGCTGTTCCTTGCCAGCACTGCGCGCAGTGCCAGGGCCGGATAGATGCCCGGATCGAGGCTGGATAGATCGGCCGTTCCACCTGTGAAGCCAGCTTCGTTTCCCGGGAGCACGCTATCCGGCAGCACACTGCCGCCATCGTCCAGCACCTGCACGCTGACCTCGTGTCCCGGCTCTAACGCCACCGTCCACGTGACCACGTCCCATCCATTCAGAATTGCTGGAGTGACGGCGGCGGACGTGACGCTGCCACTTGGCGCATAGTCGTACCGGAGCTCGACGTCATAGAGGGTAGGGGTGAGGCGGTGGTTGCTCGAGCTCGACAGGGTGGCCCGGTAGCGGATGTAGCGCGCATCGGGCAGGCTCAACGCCATGGTGTTGGTGCCAGTGACACTCTCGGCGGCGATGACCTGCCAGCCGGACCAGGTGACGTTGTCGTTGCTGGTAGCCAGCTCCAACATGATACCGGTTCCATCGGGAATAGTGGTATGCCACACCACGCTGGCCCATGTCTGCGTCGAGCCGGCGTCAAACGCGGCCGACGTCAGCACCCCGGCCGCCGGGTAGACGGCCGGGGTAATCATGGCGTCGGCAATCGTCGTCGAGTCGGTGATGGGTTCGGCATAGACGCTCCCAAAGGCGGTGTTGCCAGGGAACAGTTGGCTGCCGACGGCGACGACGCCGAGCGCACCATGGGTTGGCAGACCTGTGCGATTCGCGGTGCTGTAGCCACCGTCGCTGCCCCAGTATACATAGCTGTCCTGGTCGTGGTCGGCGCCGTTGCGGCGGTTGCTAAAAGTGATGTCTGGATATCCATCCTGGTTCAGATCGCCGACGACGACCCCTGCCGCGCCTAGCGTAGGCAGACTGTTCCTCGACGCGGTCGAGTAGCCGGATGCGCTGCCCCAATAGATGTAGCTGTCCACCGTGTGTGTGTGCTCCGCGCTCTGGTGATTGGCAAAGACAATGTCCAGGTAACCATCGTTGTTCAGATCGGCAACCGAGTTCCCATAGGCGCCGAGCGTCGGCAGCGAGGTCCGGTCGGCTGCGCTGTAGCCGCTTGCCGACCCCCAATAAACATAGCTGTCGATGTTATAGACGTAGTTGTGGTCGACTGCGGTGTGGCGGTTGCTAAAGACAATGTCGAGATATCCGTCGTCGTCGAGGTCGGCAACAGAAGTCCCATGCACGCCGACGGTCGGCAGGCCGTCCCGGTTGTCTTCGCTGTAGCCCGTACTGCTGCCCCAGTAAATATAGCTATCGATCATGAACGTGGAAGGCTCAAGGCTCAGATTGGTGCGATAGTTGCCGAAAATAATGTCCAGGTAACCGTCCTGGTCGAGGTCGACGACAAAAGTCGACATGGCCCCGATGGTGGGCAGCGGACTGCGGTTTGTGTTGGAGAACCCGCCCGCGACGTTCCAGTAGATATAGCTGTTCGTCTGGAAGGCATACGTATGAGCGTGAACCACGGCCAGGACGAGGTCGAGGTCACCGTCTGCGTCGAGGTCGGCTGCCGAAGCTGCGACCACATTGTCTGCGTCGAGCAGTGTGCGATTCGTCTCACTGTAGCCATCGGCGCTGCCCCAGTAGATGTGGCTGCCCGCCTCCGTGTACTCGCAGATCACGATGTCGAGGTAGCCGTCGTCGTTCAGATCGGCCACGGCGGCTCCATTCCCGCCCCACGCCGGCAGGTTCAGGCGGTTGCTCGTCGAAAAGCCTGTCGAGCTCCCATAGTAGAGGTAGCTCTCTGTGTCACGAGTGCCACCGCCTCCCTCGATGCCACTGAAGTAGTTGCTAAAGAACAAGTCCGGGTAACCGTCTCCGTTGAGGTCGGGCAGCGTGCTCCCGGCGCGCATCGTCGCGCCGAGGCGGAGTGCACCGGCTGCCGTCACGTCAACCCCCTGCCCTTCCAGGTAGCGATCGGTCGGCACAGTCGTCACGTCCAGCCCGCTGCCTCCGCTCCAATCGCTGTACGCAAAAGCGTTGACGCCGTCGAGAACCACGCGCTCGTTCGGCACATCGACGACCGTGTCCACCGACGACGAGATGCCCGTTGCATCGGTGAAAGTATCGCTCCAATAGCCCCTGGCATCGTCCTGCCTGGCGGCCAATGCGATGGTATAGTGACCAATGGCAAACAGGAGACCGAGCAATAATGCAATCGTCGCAGTCGGGCCAAGAGATGACGCGCATTGCTTCCGTACACATCGATTTGATATCACGTTCCCTCCTCTTTCGCTTCCTGGCTTGCGCCGGAAACGCGCGTGTAATGAGGACCAGGCGACAACCTCGTCTTGATCCATTCCAGATAAGTACGAGTCGTCCTCTTTGTGGCCGCTGGCTGTGATAAGGCCTGGAGCAGGAGGGCAGAGCATACCTCGATGGTACTGTCCAGGGACCCGACGTCGTGGTCGGCTGCATCCTTCGTCGGGTGGTAGATCATGGAGACCGGCAACTCGTAGACGGTCAAACCGAGCCGGGCAGCCTGCCCCCAGACCTGGTAGGGCATTGCATATCCTGGCTCGCTAATGGATAGCCTGGCAAGGCTGGTCGTATAGTACACCTTGAGACCACAAGCGCTGTCGGTAATTTCATATCCCGTGTAGCGCGCCACCAGCTCTGCCAGGTGCCGGTTGGCCCGCAGTCTTTCCGTTGGCGGGGTACCGGTGCGCGGCGACTCGGGATGAAAGCGGCTGCCCGAGATAATATCCGCCCGGTCACGGACAGCCAGCAGCCGGGGCACATCAGCGGGATCGTGTTGACCATCGGCATCGAAGGTGAGCACGAGGTCGTACCCATACCGGATGGCGAAATCGAATCCTGTGCGCAGCGCGGCGCCATAGCCACGATTCCGCTCGTGACGGAGCATGTGTGGCAACGAGATGCCGCTCGCCGCCACGGCGGCGGCAGACCCATCGCCGGAGCAGTCGTCCACGATCAGGATGTCGGCGTCGATCATCTCACGCAGACGGCGCAGCACCTGCACAATCGAGCCGGCTTCGTTATAGACTGGAATCACGATCAAGAGGGGCTCTGTACTATCCACCCTGCGACTGTTTGCCATCTGCCTACGCGCGCCCGAGGAATCCACGCGCTACAGCCTTTCTCCAGTGTGCAGTGGTCCACTCGCGAAGTGCGTCGTATTCTGGCGCATTGAATTCTTTGAAAAGCAGCAGCAATAGCCCATAGGTTAGCGCTCCAAGAGGTGCCATCAACAGGAGCGATGCCCTGTGCAGGAGCCACAACATGCACGCCATTCCCGCGGCGGCCGCTACGGGGCGTGCAAGAAAGCTCAGCCACGGGATCGACCCGTCCGATAGGCGGTGGATGGCCCGGTTTTTTGCCAGCAAAAACGCGCCCGAGCTGCCCACGCTGATCCAGGCGGCAGCCACGATGCCATAGCGCGGCAGTAGCCACAGGCTGACGGCCACCGTGACCGCGGTAATGATCAGTGCTCTGGGCACAAATGCGATGAGCTGCTCCTTGGAGACCAGCAGCAGGGCGCCCATCGGTCCACCGACAAAGCTCAAAAAGAAAGAGAGGAGCAGGACTCGGAGAGGCACCAGACTGTCCAGGTAGGCAGCCCCGAGTAGGAGCAGCACGAGAGGGCGGGCGACGAGAAGCATACCAACCGTCAGCCCCACGCTCAGGAGGATAAAGTAGCGCAAAGAGTGGCGATAGGCCCGCCACCCTGCCTTCGCGCGCACTTCCCAGGCAAACGCCATGCGCGGCAACAGCGCGCCCGTGAGGCTGGTCGTCAACAGTCCAAGGAGGTCGACGACGCGCATCGCGGCACTGTACTGCGCCACGTCGCTCGCCGGGCGCACCGAAAAGAGGATGAGGATGGCCACGCGCCGCAGCAGCACATCGCATCCCAACAGGAGCGCGATGGGCCATACCTCGCCGACCATGCGGCGCCACATGGCACCATCCATGTTGAATCGAAAGCGCACCAGGTGCTTGTGCACCACACAAAAAGTGACAGCCGCCGCCAGGCCAGTCGAGAGAATCATTGCGTAGAGGATGGCCCGTACACTCAGCCCTGCGACCAGGCAGAGGATGGCAGTGGACGCGTAAAAGATCGCCTGCCCGCTATTAACCGCCGACACGATTTCCATGCGCTCAAAGGCGCGCAGAACGGCGCCGGAAAAGAGCCACACAACCCGCAGGCCGAGCCCGCCACCAACCAGCCAGATCAGGCGCGACACCTCCGGGGTGTAGCCGAGGATGAGGCCCGTCGCGCCCACGGCAATCCAGGCGAGCAATGACCAGAGTGCCCCCAAGCTCAACGAGTTGGACCAGATCGTGCTGCCATGGTCCTGGGCCTGAGCAACGTCCCGGGTGATCACCTGGCTCATCCCCAGGTCGGCCAGAAGCGAGCCAAACTCGAAGAAGGTCACGACGAGTGTATAGATTGCAAAGTCGTCGGGTGAAACAGAGCGAACGAGCACCGCGATGAAGACGATGCTGGACAGCCGTTCGACGAGCGAAGCTATGAACAGCATGGCCGAGTTTTTGGCGACGTTCACGGCAACATTCATGGGAAGTGCCTCTCGTGATGGATGTGCACGAGCCCGCGATTACCATCCACCGTAACCAGATCTCCGGTGCGAATCGCACTGCACGCCGAGCTGACGCTGACAACCGCAGGGACCCGGTATTCGCGCGCGACCGTGGCGCCGTGCGATAAAAAGCCTCCCATCTCCGTGACGACACCTGCCGCGCTTAAAAAGAGCGGTGTCCAGCCGGGGTCGGTGCTGGGGGCGACCAAGATCTCGCCTGGCTGAAACGCCGAGCTCGAGGAAATGTCGTGCATGACCCGTGCCCTGCCGTGCCCCACACCGGGGCTGCAAGAGATGCCGCGCAACACGTCCTGGCCCAACGTAGTGGACTCTTCCGACGACTGGAGCGCGCCGCTGCTCACCTGCTCGGCCTTGCCTGGCGGTGCGGCGATCGCCTGCCAGCGATCATGGATCGCTCGCCGTTCTTGAACGATACGCTCGATGGAATCGGGCACGCTGCCGTGCCCCGAGACGAGGGCGAGCGCCTCGCTCGCAGTGAGAAAAAAGACGTCACCCGTGGACTGCAGCAGTCCGCGGTCGACCAGGTCGCGAGCTAGCATTAAAAAGCGCCGCCGCAGCAGATCGTAACATGTCATCAGGCGGTACTTCATGTTTTCTCGCTCGGTCACGCACGTGCTGAGCAGCGCCATCAACCGACTCAAAATCGCGGCCCGCCACCGGCCGGCCTCTCGCTCGACGATTGCCATCGCGAAATCCCGCTCCTCTTGCCACCGTGCCATCAGAGTAGCCGGATCGTGGAGATGTCGATCCTGAAGGTAGGTCCGCAACGTAGTCAGAAGAAAGCCAGGGTCCTCGTGCCAGCGTGGGTTCCTCAGCTCGAACTCGCCCACGGCGCGAGAACCATTTTGGGCTCGGAATTCTGCAAAGGCTGCTAGCCACTCCCCACCCCCCGGCACCTGAAGGGCGGCGGCCGCCGCCGCGTCCCAATCGCCCCCACTCACGAGCGCGCTCTCCAGCTCGGGACTCTGCCGGGCGCGGTGGGCCAACTGCCAGAGAGATAACCCCTGCCTCGCCGTTTGTAGCTCTTTCAGACCCGTGAGAAGAGCAGGCGCCAGCTTGTCAGCCTCGGCTGGAAGCCAGCGTCGCAACAGTGCCAGGGTGAGCCCATAGGCTCCGATGGCATACGCGGTGGCGTGGAGATGTAGCTGGAAACAACGGGTCGTTCGCGCAAGGACCGATTCGATCGATTCGATGCCCGCGCCCGGCTCACCAGAGAGAGCATAGCTCGCCGTGTAGCGGTGCACCCGGAAGCGCAAGAGGGGCAGGCCCGTCACGAGATCGATGAGCCAGATCGCGGCGCTCGTGCGCTCGCGCATCCCGGCGCGCCGCTGGTGAGGAGCTGCCGTATCCCTGGGCAATTCCTCCAGGCCAAGGGCAAGATGCACGATCTCGGGGGTGACCCCGGGCAGCCGGCAGAACCGGTCGAGCAGCTTGTCGGTGCGCAGATACGCCTTTCCCGCGTGCAGCCGGATGCCTTCAGCCTCGGCTCTTTCGCCGCCGGCATCGGGCGCGTCCACCACCGCCAGCGGACGGTTCAACAGGCCGTGGCGAAACAGAGACCAGGTGAGCGGTGTCACCACGTCGGGCAGGACCTCCGCGATGTTTGCTCGCGTCCACGCATAGCGCCCCCCCACGGGACCCGCGACGGCCGTGGTGGGCAAGAAGCTGTGCGTGGGTATCGACGGCGTGGATCGAGGCTCGGAGCGTTCCATCTTTACCGGCTTAGCACAGGCAGATAAACGAAAAAGCGAGGCAGTGTGAAAGGCATGGACGTAGAGAGCAGCGCCATCCCAGACATGCCGATCACCTCGATGGTATAGTAGTACTCGGTGCCCGGAACGATGCCGGGGTCGAGCTTGGAATAGGCGGCCCCCCCGGGCGTGCCACATGCCTGGCAGGGCAGCAGATCGCGATTCAGTCTCTCGCCTACGTCTCCCGCGCGCTCGCTTCTATATAGGTTAAAGCCGAGGACGTCGACCTCTGAGACGGTCTCCCACGTGAGACGGGCCGCGTGTCCCTCTGCCCGGGCCTGGAACGAAGCGAGCGTCACAGCAGTGGGCGAAGCGTTAGGCGCATAGATCGTCAGCCCTTCGTTGTTCACCACGCGGACATACTCCGCGCCATTCGCCTCGCGCCAGTAGTCGAGGACCGCCGTCAACCCCTGCGATGTGACATGCAGGTTCTCGACGCTGAACTCGCCTTCAAGTGCGGGGACGATCGTCACCGTCAGGCCGCCGACCGACAACCCCAGCGCCTTCTTTAACAACCAGATCGTCGAATTCGCGGACTCGATATAAATGGACGTCTCCCGATACAGTCCCGGCAACTGGTAGTCCCATTCATACATCGACTCGTAGGGGCCGTGGGTGAGCCACACGTCAAAATAATAGTTCGCGTACTGGTTACCGAGTGTGCCCTCTCCGAGCTGATAGTAGGCGAGGGGTGTCACGACACCGGGCAGGCCATTGTAAAAGCCGCCCTCCATCCTGAACCCGTTGGTCCACCGTGGATCCGTCCCCCAGCACCCGGGCTCACACCAGTTCTCGCTGTCCGGGCTCAGCCAGTGCACATTCTGACCCAGGTCATAGAATCCCGAGGTGACAAAGGTGTCGACCATCTCGGCGAGGTGGGTGGTGCCCACGTCGTCCAGGAGCGGGGGGAGCATCGCCTGCGTCCACTTGTCCTGGTACCAGGTGCCCGGCGTGCGCCACAGGCTGTTTTCGTCGGCCACGCCGGTGTAAAAGCCCAGACCTGCATCCCAGAAAAAGGCGTCAAAGCCGGCGACCATGGGGGCGATATAGTTGTTCGCCAGATCGTCGGCTTCAGCATCCATGGACCACAACCGCAAAAGCTGCTCGGCGGAGCGATACGCCTCGATAGTCGCTCCCGTTTCACCGGGATAGGTGCCCGCGATCCCGCCCAGGCCGGCCATGGGATAGAGCACATTGGGATACTGATCGCCGTCTGGCCCATAGTCAGACTCGTACTCGGTTTCAAAGCGCTTTAGCAGGTCGAGAGCGTCGAGCACCGCTGCTTGTTGGGTGCCCACAAAGCTCTGGTCGCCCGTAACCTGAAAGTGCCGGTAGACGCCGGTGATGTACTGGGCCGTTTCGTAGAGATCGGACCATTGCCCAAGCTCGTCCAGGCTTCCGTCGGGCAGCATCAAGATGTAGCCGGGAATGCCACCCGTGTACCAGGACGGCAGCCGCGGTTCCTCGTCTATGTCATACTTTTCGGCGTAACGCCAGCTCGTGGGGCTGGTGTAGCGGTTGTCTCCGAAATAGTCGAGGCCCTGGGTGTAGGCAGACACCCACGCCGTGGGCAGCAGCTCGGGCACGGAAACGATCGGCATCAGGCTGTCGGCGCCGTAGAGAAATGCGCGGTCGCAGTAATAGATCGCGCCGTCAGGGTTGATGAGGTAGGCATTAAAAAGATTGGACAAGAGGTTGACCAGCTCAAAGGAGGGCATCTCGGACGAGTGAATGACGGATGTCTCGTCGAGGGCACTCACCCTCTCCGCTCCCAGTGCTTCGATTGCTGCCGTCGGATCCTGGCGCACACCGGCGCTCAACAGGCTGCTGCCCACGTAAAAGTAGACGGTTGGCTCGGCCTGGACAATAAAGGCTGAACGACCGTCGGAGGCGGTGGGCAACACCTGCTCGTCGAGGACGTCATTGTTCAAGTAGGTGTCAAAGGCCAGGTTGGTGCCGCTCCAACTGGCGAGCGGTTCACTGCTGTACATATAGATGTCCATGCGGGCACTGCCCCCCTCGTTATAGGCGGCCAGTGACTCGCTGCTGTCGTCGTAGCTGATGAGCGTGTCTGGGCGCGAGATAAAGCCAAAGGCCTGTGGCTCGTGCACGGCGGGTTCCAGGTCCGTCACAAAGTAGATGCGGGCATCGGTCGGATCGTCGATCGACACTTCTATCACACCCACGGCGTCGTCTGCCCCGTCGGTCAGGTGGCTGAGGCGCACCGTCACGCTTCGCCCCAGGACCGTCGCGCGATAGCCGACAGATTCAGGTGCCAGGTAGTACTCGTCAATGGTGCCGCTAGAGAACCATGCCCGCTCCGCATCGGATCCCGTGCCGATCACCAGGCCGATCTTGGTAATATGAGAGTAGCTTTGCGCATCGGGTCCCTTGACGCGCAGCAGGTCCCCGGTCCCTGCACCGGCCAGGGCAGATGACGAAGACCAGGCAAAGGTGTCGGCGATATCGGGATGTCCGCAGAGAGAGATTGCACCGCGCTGCCCGACAAACGAGATGAAATCCCACGGAAAGTGGTTCTGATCTGCAGAGAATGTGACCTCATAGTCCGCCAGGTCCCAATTGGCGACGTGTTGTGTGCCCCAGCGCCCGGTAAAGTCGAGCGGCCCGGCAGCCCGGGTGACCTGTGGAACCATAGCCGGCACCAACCCTATGCAGAGCAGGGCGAGTACCACGCTGATGCGGAAAAACCCAGCAGCATTTGATTTGGTTTCTTGCCTCATGACTGCCTCCTCGCGGTTTCCAGGACACCGGCTCGCTCAGCGAGCGTAGGCATCCAGAAGCCGATCAACCTTCTGTCCTGCGCCCTCGTACGCGAGTTGATAGCGGCGCAGCACCCCGGTGAACAATTCGATCTCGGATGCCACGTCGCACCAAACCGAGCAGGTGATATGCACGAAACCAGTAGAGAGTGGGCAAGGACCAGAAGGGATAGTTTTCGCGCAACTTGGCCATCATCTCCTCTGGTGTGAAACGATTCTGGGCCGCGATCGCCCGATCCCAGCGCTCCTCGTCCTTCACCCACTGCAAGGGGGCGAGAAGCATGGCCTGCCTGTAACGGCGCCACTCCAGTTGACGCCACGCTTTCTCGTAGTGACGCAACCCATCGACTTGTAGCCTGTCTCTGTGAAGTGCATCGAGAATTAACCGCCCGCACAGCGAGCCGTTTACCAAGGCGCGCTCTACACCCATGCACATCCAGGGCGTCGCCTGACCTGCAGCATCGCCCACGCGCATCAGCCCCTTCTCGACGAGCGGCATTACAGGCTCTACAGGAATGGTCCCCATTTCTACGCCTACGGTGCGTGCTGCCGCGACGGCACGGGCAAGAGGCTCGAACGCGCTGCGCGCTCTCCTGAAGCCCGCCTCCAATTCTGCGGTGGAAATGTGCGGCCTGTGTGTCACCTGGGCAAAGCCAAAGCTTGCACGTCCCTCACCCAACGGATAGAACCAGCCACCGCCTGTGGCAAAAGGGCCACCTCCCAGAAAGTAACCGACGCCGGCATCATCCACCTCACATCCGTCCAACAGCTCGCCGTAAGAGTGGCTGTACAGGCGTGAGCGGCGACGGGCTGACAGTTGTGACGCTCCCGAAGCATCGACGACTATGGGAGCAAAGAGCGCTTGACGGTTGGCGAGGCGAATCTCCCACCCTCCGGCGGCCCGCTGAAGGCCCGTAACCCGGGTCGAGATCCTCTGCACCGTTGGATAGCTGGCCACGCGCTCGCCAAGCAAGAGGCACAAACGCCGATAGTCGACGGCTGCCACGCCTGGCTCTGGCATGTCGTGCACGGCATGGCTTGCCAGAGATGAGCGCATGCCGAATGCGCGGTAGACGCGTAGGATACTCTCCTCCAGTCCGAAAGCAGTCATCTCTTGCACAAACGTCAGGATCGTACGCTCACCGGCCAACTGCCTGTCGTCCACGACCACGACACGTGGCGCGTCCCGTTCACGTCCCTCGATGCGTGCGCGATGCCCTACTTCTGCAGCGACGCTCAGGCCGGCCACGCCGGCGCCGATGATGACCAGATCACACCGCATCTCTGTCCTAGCCCAAGCCGTTCTCTGCCCTACTGCCTGGTGACAAGTCGTCCAAAATAGGGCGCAGGTGATGCAGCCGCTGAATGATCTTGGGCGCCCAAGACAAATGGATCGCGACGATCAGGCCAAGCAGAAGCCAGGTGTGTGGATGCACCGCTACCAACACGGCCGCCAGATAGAGCGGCACGATCATGGCCGGCCACACGACACAAGCCAGGCCCGTGGCGTCCTGGATCGGACCAGCGTAGGGATCACGAATGATGCCCCGACGCCAATCAAGCCATCCCTCTACGATGCTGGCGACATGAATGGGCAGGTAAAGCACGACGAGAGGTAGCGTAGCTGCCACACTGCTATTCGCCAGTCTTACGGTTGGCGCGGCAAGCAGCATCAGGATCAAGAGGGGCCACAGGAGCACCTTGTCCGCTTCAAGTGCCACAAAGGCAGCCCGGTTGACTATCCGCTCGCCACGCTGTACCGCAAACGTGTGTGTGCCTGTTGTCTTATCTCCTTCCAGGTCCTGGCGTTGGTGAAGCAGGATCAGCGACAGCCCCTTGGACGTAGCACAAGCCGCCCACAGCCATGGCGCAGGCCCAGACAAGTCACTCACCACAGCAAAGGCAAGAAGAACAGGCAATGCCTGCTGTGCAATGGCCGGCACGGCGAGGCCCAAGACGCCTCTTTCTTTCAAGCGCAGCGGTGGAAGCGAATAGCAGGTGCTCGCCGCCAGCCACAGCAGCCACAGAACGAGAAAGGAGGGCTTGTGTGCCAGAGGCAAAACAAGCACCAGGCCGATGAGAGCGAGCAAGAGCACACACGCGCTTGCCCACGGGCGCGGCCATGTCGCAAAGGCGTTTCGTTTTCCCTGCAGCCGATCGATCTCGATATCGCCCAGGTCATTGACCAGGTAGCCATAGATGCTCGACGCGGCTGCCAGGAGTGCGAAAAGCAGGCCGTCTCGCACATAAGACGGCGAGACAGGCCTGTTTGCCAGACCCGCATAGAAGCAGGCTGCCAAAAGGAATGGTAGTTTGGCGGGTCCCCAGTTTTGCCAACGGATAAACTCCGCCAGGCATCTCAGACCGTTCATCTTTCCTGTGTCACGAATGATAGGGGAAGGTAGCGCCGTTCGAACGACAGTGGCAATACCCGGACGAAAACCTTGTCGGTGTCCAGGTTCCAGGCGCTATCCACTGCCACCACCTCAATCAGATGGCCTCCGAGCGGCAGTTTGAGCGAGATATTCTGTGTTGTGGTCAGGATCTGAAATATCCCATCTACATCTATCCGGTAGAATTGTACCCCTGAGGCAGTCCATGCGAGATCAGTCGGGGAAAAGACAATGCTTCCCGTGATGGGCTCAGTGATCTCGACTTTGGGTGGTGTCCAATCTGAGCTGTAGGCAGGTTTCTCGATTTGCATGCCGCGCACCCCGCCCGCCAGATCGTTGGCGACCTGCACACCATAAGTTCGATCCGCCGCGTCGCCAAAACGGTACACCAGATCGTAGCTCATCTTTTCGGCAGGTAGCGCGACTTCGGCGATCCCTTCCGATTCTTCCGCAGCTACGTACGCTTCGAGCAGTGAGGACAGAATCTGGCCGTTGCCATTGAATGCGTTCTCGTACGGCGCTACACCTGTCGGATCCAGGTAGGGGTTAAAGGTATTGCCATCGTACCAAAAGTCTCGTGCCCAGAGATAGTAAAGATGTGCAGCGCGCTTGTAGATCCCTCGCTCGATTCCGTTCGCCCCATCCCCGGCCAGGGCGATCTCGGGCATGGCGATCCATGCACCCAGGCCATACAGCCCGTTGCTGCGGCTCCATGGCATCGGCTCTCCATTGTGACTGGCAGCAAAGAAGAAGTAACGGAGCATGGCTGCTGTGTATTGGGTAGAAAACTCGGGCTGCACGGGGGCGTCCCCATTCTCTACGCGGGCCGCGTTCAAGCGTTGATTGAAAAACGATCCAAACACCGAATAAATAGCATAGTCGTTGGCGCTCGAAGAACCATCATAGAGCCATCCATTGGGGGTCACATAGTCGAGAAACGTCACCTGGTCTGCAGTAGCCTCGGCCAATTTGTCGTCCCAACCCCAGGCGTACACGTAGTAACGAACTGCCGCACGGAACAGATACATATTGTTGGCAACGGGATCCCAGTCATCGTTTGCCAGTACCCAACTGCGGAACTGAACCCGTTGCTCTCCCGTCAATGGCGCCCAGAACGGATTCATCTCGATCGGCCCACCCAGTGCATCGAGTCCCCATAGTAGCTTCGCACACGAAATGCCCGTCTGGTAGTGGTTGTCCGGCATCAAAGAGTCGATAGAGACAAACGTGTTCCACATCATGCTGGGCAAGTCGCATCCATTGAGTTGCGAGTGCCCTGTCGCCTGCATATAGTTCGCCGCTGCCAGAAACATCTCGGAACCGTCAGCAAAGAGTGAGGGCAAGTCCGGATCCTGCGGATAGAGCTTGTTCACCCAAGCTCCCTGATCGCACGGAAAGGGGCCGGCCAGGAGCTCTGCGAGAACAGTTTCGGCCAACGTGATATAATCCGAGCGGTCGACCCCGGTAGGATCGACGGCAGGAGCCACGGCGAGGGGCATTGGCCCGTCAACCATTGAGCTTTCGTCCCATGCCGTACGCCATGCTGGAGCAACCGGCGATTGTACGACACCGATGCCATCTTGCTGCATGGTCGCGCAGCTCGCAGTCAGGGCGATCAAGCTCGTCACCAACAAGTAGACGACACGGGAACCAGGCTTGATCATGGTTCCTCACCCCAGTTGGTCTGCTCTACAAGGCTAGGCTGCTGCCACGTGGACCCGGAACCTTCTCCAGAGAAACTACTCAGTGTCTCGCGCGCAAAGCCGACACTCCACCAGAGTAGCCCAAGTGCGAAAAGAGGAAGGATGGCCGGCCGGCGCACTGCCTTGAGCGGCGCCCAGCGGACAAAACGCGCACTGTTCCGCGCAAACTTGAGCAGGGTCACAGCCGGAAGTAACGAAACACCCAGGAGAGGGTAATGGACCAACCAACTTCCTTCGATGCTCGGCAGCCGACGCATCGCTTGCACTGTGCCCCGGCCGATCTGGAGTTGGTGGTGCAAATAATCCGAGAGTGCCTCGCGGTGGTGATGGGCTACCGGCAACCCTGGGTCAAAGAGAAGCTGTTCTCCCCTCTCGTGGAGAGTCCGATTGAAGAGCAGATCTACCTGTTTCACAACCTCATTGCCTGGAAACCCGGCGTACCGCTCGAACACGAAACGTTTGTAAGAGACGTTGCTCGTCGGAATGTGGGGTACGTTGTGCGGCCTGGTGCCCACAGGCAGATGGACATTGAACTCGGCCAGATATCCTGCCCAGCTCACGACACCCTGCGGATTGCCGTTCACGATCGGCCCGCCGACGGCAGCATACGCTGGTCGTTCGCGGTGGTGCTCGACAAGCCGCCGCAGCCAGTTGGCGGGTACGATGCAGTCCGAATCGGTGAACGCGAGTATTTCTCCCTGCGCCACACTGACACCCAGGTTGCGCGCCGTGCCCGACTGCATGCGCTCGTTTCTGTGATACAGGCGGACCGTCGGAAACTCCCGCATGACCAGCTCCGGAGTCTGGTCCGTCGAACTGTCGGCTACGATCACTTCATATGGTTGCTCCACATCCTGAGCCAGGATCGATCTCAGGGTCGTGGTAATCGTCGGCGCCGAGTTGTAGGAAGGCACGATCACCGAGACAGGGCACCCCTGCCGGACGTGCGTGTCTTGCATCATGCTCCACCTCCGCGTGTTGGCTGAAGCCTGGTACTTCATCCCCCTGGCTGGCACATCCAGACCGGTACATTCCTGCGACAAACCCGCCGATGCCCCGTCGAAAAGGGCCTGCACAACCGTGTCGCCGGTCCGCACGCAGCGCGTGCAGACGGCACGCGGCGTGACTTGCGTAGCGCCGCACGTCGGGCAGCGCTGGCCCATCAGGCGGTAGCGCTCTTGCCTGAACCGCCAGTAGCGTGGGGCCGCCATCACTTGCCAGCCTGAACGGGCGCGCGCTTTGTCTCGTCCGCGGCTTGCACCCAGGCCCATGTGCGCCGCAGGCCCTCTTCCAGGTTAATTTGCGGCTCGTATCCCAGCTCTTTCTGCGCCCGCGCGTGGCTGAACCCGCGATCGACGGTCAGCGTCGCCACCGCATCGCGGGTGAGAGGTGGGCGCCTTCCCGCGGCTCCAAACAGGCGCTCTGCCACGTCTGCCGCCAGGCAAGCCACGCTGCTGGGCACGTAAAAGGCGCCGGGTGGACCCTGTCCCAGGGTGGCGCGGGCCGCCGCCAACACATCGCGCATACGACACGGCTGGGGGCCAGAGAGTATATACACACGGCCGGGGCGGCCCCGCCTCCATGCCAGCACCATGCCAGCGACCATGTCGTCGATGTAGGCCAGGTCCACGTGATTGTCGCCTCGGCCCACCGGCAGGAATGTCCGGGCCGCGAGCCGCTTGAGCAGTTGAGTCACCATCCCGTTGGTGTCGCCCGGCCCATACGTGATCACCGGGCGCACGACGAGGGCAGGTACCTGGCCCGACTGCGCGGCAGCGAGGGCCTCTTGCTCGGCCTTTGCTTTTGTCTCATGATACGCCGCCTGGCTGCTGGCGGGCGCGTAGGGCAGCGTCTCGTCGGCAGCCAGGTTGCCCGCATAGCGTGCGACGCCGACAGAGCTGCAATAGATAAACGAGCGCACATTCGCTCCCGCTGCGCCTGACAGCAGGTTGCGCGTGCCGGCGACATTGACCTGGTGGTACACGCACGGATCGGTGTTCCACTCATCGCGCTGACCAGCCAGGTGAAAGACGGCGTCTACACCGTGCAAGGCGCGCCCTATTGCCAGGCGATCCGCCACGTCGCCCGTCGCCAGCTCGATCCCGTGTGCGGCCAGTTCCGGGCAATCGCGGTGGACGAGGGCGCGGACCTGTTCGCCACACGCGGCGAGGTGCCGTGCCAGGTGGCCGCCGATAAAGCCGGTAGCCCCGGTTACGAGGAGGGTCATCCGTTTGCCTGCCTGGCTGAGCGCCGCCGGTTGTGAGGAAACAGCCGGTTTTTCAGATAGCTCCACCCGATGGCGCTTAACGACGCAAGGTGGCACATCATGCTCGTATAGTAGGCGTTCGCCAGCGGGCAGAAGCACTCCTGGCGGCGAATGCTGTTGCGCACCCTATCGGCCGCAGGGCTGAACCACGCGCGGCCAAAGTCATAGTCGATGTCTCTCAGGTTCGCGATCTTGTCGGCACGGACGCAGCACGGCCACACGTCTCCACTCGACGAGATCTGGGCCGAAGCCCAGCCGGCGTAACATGGGATGACCTGCGTCTCTTCCTCGAGTGTTCGCACGACCAGCTCATAGTAACGCGCACGAATGGCCGCCGTAAGCTGCGAGACGCGATGCAGCTCCCGGGTCTGGAGGCGGGCATTGAGAGCATCGATGGCCGCAGCGTATTCCCCGGCAGAAGGCGTGATGTCGAGATCTATGGTGTCCAGCTCGACGCGCTTTTCGGCAACCTCACTCACGTAAGAATCGGGGGCCAGGCTCAACACATAGTCGAAAACCGGCTCGATGTCGTGCACGTTCAGGCGCGAGATGACGGTGTGAACGCCGACAGTCAAGTTCTCGAGCTTTAGCTCGCGCAGAGCCCGATAGGTCCTCTCGAAATGACGAAAGTTGCCCGGCACGCCGCGGATCGAGTCATGCTGCTCGCCCACACCGTCGAGTGAGAGATTGATTATGATCTCGGCTTCCGGGCACGCCTTGGCGATCGCCGCCACCTTCTGTGGCGCGATCTTGTCGAGTAGCCCATTGTGCGGAATATTGATGATCCGCGGCTTGCAGTGATGATAGAGAAGCTGCGCCAGCTCCACGAGGTGCGGGTACAGGAAAGGCTCCCCACCGCTGATTGTCACCCAATAGGGCGCCTGGTCCAGGCTCTTCAGGACCCTGTCCCATTCCTGGATCGAGAGCTCATCTTCTTGCTTCTTCCAGATGTTGCACGTTCGACAGCGCGAATTGCAGCGCACCGAGGGGCTGATCGTCAGGTTCAAGGGCAGCAGGTGGGGGCGGCCCCGCTTGCGGAACATGACGTAGGACGGAATGCGGGGCAAGAGATCAAACATTCCGAACGAACTCCCAACGAATGCGAGCCTCTGTCGTGCATCGTCTCCCAACTTGGTAGACTGCACTGCCACCGCGCGATATCACGAGAACTCGGCCACGTCTTTGGTGCTTTCGACCACGGCCCACACGAAGGGCTTGCGCTTCCAGATGATATAGTCGTAGGCCCCCAGAAACCGTGCCAGGACCTCGAGGGCGACGATGGCCGGCCCCCAGAGAAAGTAGCGCCAGTCGGGCCTGGCACACTTGAGCAGCAGCAAACCAATGCGCACGCCGTTCATCGTCGAGACGCGATAGCCCACCGTGTCCTTGACGTAGAGATGCCCACCATAGATGCGGCGACGCTGTTTCAAATAGTCCCGAACCGTTTCCGGCCCCTTGTTGAGGACGATGGCATCTGGCGCGTAGTGGAGGCGCAGCCCCTGGCCGACGATCAGGGGCTCGATGCTCGCCTCGTCCACGGCCGAATCAAAGGGGATCTGGCGAAAGATGTTTCGAAAGGCAATCAGCTCACCCATCTTGGGGTGCTGGAGCGAGATCCGATGGTGGAGCTCCCAGAGCAGGTGCACGGCATATCCCATGAACGTGTACGGCGAGTTCACCGGTACGGGATGACCGCCGACCATGCCGACCGACGGATCGGCAAAGGGAGCTACGAGGGCCTCGATGGTGTGTGGCTTGGACACGTTGTCGGCATTGTGCAGGACAATGATCTCGTGACTCGTATTCTCTTTCATGAGATTGATCGCCGAGGCCTTGCCCTCGCGACTCGCCTGCTGGATCACACGGATGCGCGCATCTTGCTCGGCGTACTCTATTGCGATCTCGGCCGTCCTGTCGGTGCAGCCGCTCGTCACCACCAGGATCTCTTTGATCTGGACAGTCGCCATCTCCTGTGCCAGGAGCCCGGCGAGAACCCGACCAATGCTCGCCTCTTCGTTATGGGCCATCACGGCCACGCAACACTCCATCATCTGCCCTCCCTGTCGCTGGCTGTCGATTGCTTCATCCGTTTCCTGCAGCACTACAGAGCTTTCCAACCCATGCCCACACGGTCATGGCACAACTCGGATGGTCACCTGCTCGGGAGGGGCTACGATCTTGATGAATCCATAGGGGTCCGGGTCGACCATTGTTCTTTCCAACCGCACGCCTCCACTACCTTCCAAGTTTGGGGTCCAGTGGTACTTGATCACGATCTCTGTCCCTTCGAGATCCGAAAGCTCGAGACGGTGGTCGCGCACTTCTACCTTGCCCGAGCCTGATAGGAAATAGGTTCCACGCTCCTTGACCCGGTACATGTACGCGTCATCCAACCGGCCGAACGGCTCGACCAGCCCCAGCTGGTTATCAAAGAAGGCCCTGCTCGAGGACGAACGCACGATGATCCAGTGAATGTTATAGACGTCCAGGTACCGGGATAGCTCCTGGCCCGTCAGAGCTTGGACCTGTTGAGCGAATGGCTTGCCCTCGGCGTAATCCGCCGCTCCGCCCCACGGAAAGGGGCCGCCGATGAAGGCCCTGCCGCTTTCATAGGCCAGGTAGCCGGCGGTCACCCGGTACCGCGCCGGCCATTCCATGGAATCTTCGAATAGAACCCGGCCCTCCCTCGTCGTGTTGGCCCGCAGCCAGCCGATCAGCGCCTCTGCTTCTGGAGAGAGAGGCTCGATGAGATAGAGTGACTCCTGGCGGATTGCCGGCAGGTGGGCGGGAGATACTATCGGCCAGCAGGCAAGCAGTAGGCAGAGGATCGCCCCGGCTCTTGCTGGTCGGTACTGGACACTCTGCTTGATGGCACGCCATAGGTACTGGAGCCCTGCGGCAGTGGGAACCGCGAGCCAGAGATAAGCCACGGGGACGTTACGCGCGGGTTGAAGCGCCGGAAGGCCGGTGCCGAGGTAGCCGAGCGCCAGCAGGGCTGCCGGGAGCAAGCTAAAGAGCAACACGACGGTCCGCCTGCCCCTGCGCCAGAAAAAGTAGAGGCCAAAGAATGCGCCGGCGAGGAACAGGCGATGTAGGGGGGTCTCGACCAGGAACGAGACGCCCGCAAAAACGGCGGCGAATGCGCCCAACAGCCAGGCAGCCCGGCGATTCGAACGGTGCAAGTATATTGCCAGGCACGCCAGCCCGCCCAAGCCCGCGACGAGCGGTAACATCTCCCACAGAGATTGAAACCTCGTCAAATCGAGGGCATCCCATCCCTGCGCCTGGGAGTGGAGTATGTGTTCACCCGCCGCTGCGTACCAGCTTCGCGTGGCAAAGTAGGGCATCAGCCAGGGCCACTGCGCCGCCCCGACGAGGCAGACGGCAAGCCAGATGGCTGCGTGGTGTCGCAGCACGAGACGTTGGCCGCCGGCGCCTCCAATGGCCGCAGAGAGATAGACCACGCCACAGCCGATAGCCAGGATAATCGCAGACAGCGCGTGCACCCACAGACAGGCCGCGGCCGCAAGGGTGAACCACGCCAGGGCGTGCCGGTGCACCCTGGTGCCGCTCGAGGCACCGCGCACGTAGGCGTACAGCGCCGCGCAGGCGAACATGGCAAGCGGCGCCGCAGCGAGAAAGGAGACGAGGCCAAAGTGAAGAAACCAGTAGAGGCTCGAAGTCCACCAGTAGAGCATGGCCAGGATCACCGACACGACTGTCGCAGCGCTCGACAGGCTCATCCATCGACAGGCATGGTAGATGAGCACGGGCGTGGCAAGCACCCAGAACACGACGTAGAAGTTGAAAGCAACGACGGTCGGCACGCCCAGAGAAGAGAGCAGGTAGACGAACCACGTCCACGCCTTCGAGCCGAGATTGGAGGAGGTCCCGATGGGGTAACCCGCGAAAAAGAGGTCACTGTAGCCCCAGGAGCCCCCCTCGGATTGCATGATGCTACTGATCTCGGCGGTCTGCGCATAATGGTACGAATAGTCCCAGCGCAGTAACGGCCAGTCATCGAGGCGAGGCAGGGGCAGGATGATGGCGATCCAGAGAAGGTAAGCAGTCGCGAGGCCAAGTTGAAGTGTCCGCAGCGATAGGAGACAACGGAGGGCGAGACACCAGCGCGCACGTGGCGCTGGCGCGACCCGGATATCTACCTGCGTAGGAGTGGAAGGTAGCATCGGTATCCCGATATCGAGACAGAAACAGGCCCGTGTTGAGCGCTTTGCCCGTGCAGGTCGACGCTCTCCAGCCAGTAAAAGTAGGTAGCACCCGATTCTATCGCTCGATCCGTGAACTCGTACTGCGCGCCCTGCGGGCTGCCGGGCATCGCACCCGGGATAATCTCCTGGTTCAGGCGTATCAGCTCGCCTGTCCGCTCGCTGCTCCTGAACAGGTGAAACCCGAGGAGATCGATTTCCGAGGCCGTTTCCCACTTGACCGTGACCTGCCCACCAACCGCCACAGCCTCGAACGCGGTTAGCTCAACGGCCGTGGGCTCCCCGCCAGGCCCACCGATCGCCCACCGGCTAAACGTGTCGACGCCTCCCGCCGTGACGACATTGTTCGCAGTGTCTACCGTTCCCGACAGCGCAGTCCAACTGTCGCCCGCCCACCGGTAGAGCCGCAGGCCCGCCTCGCTGGTGACGTCCGACGCATCGAACTCCTCGTCGGTATAACACACGAGCAGTCGTGCTTCGAAAGGCCCGGAGCCGTTCGCCGAGATCTCGTAGTAGCGAGGCAGAGGCTTGCTTGCTTCCTGGCCGGTAGGATAAGTATACACGACGGTGACCGTCACGTCAGAGAGAGAGCCTGTGTCGGTAAAGACCAGGCTTGCACAGGCCGCGCCAAAGGTTATGGTCGTGCTGATCGGGCGCTGCACGGTCAGGTTGCGGTTCTCATCGCAGCCGATGTCCGGGGCGTCGGGCTGGGCCGTGTTCGTCGGCCGGGGGTCGCCGTCCAGGTCCGTCGTGACCCCCACAAAGTCGCCGGCGTCGAGGGCGGGCGAGCTGGCAGCGATGTGATAATCGCCCTGTGCCGGATCGACAAAGATGGGATCCACGTCGGTCAGACTGCGGGTGCTCGTGATGAGCGTGCCGCCGTTGTCGTGAAAGGGCTTGATGTCAAGAGCATAGTAGAGATTGTAATCCTCTTCTATGGTCCCTCCATCGTACGCCTCGATCGCGTAGGGATAGCTTGTGACGATCGTATTGGTGATATAGGCCACCGTGTCGCCGCGCGACAGGATGCCGGCAGTCGTTTGGTTGGTCGAGTCGGCGGGGCCGACGATGGTCAGGTGGCACAAGTGGTTATCTACCGCCGTGGCGCCCTCCATGTAGACGGCTCCTCCGGCCGTCGCGTCGTTGCCGACAAACAGGCTGTTTTCGATCTCGACACTCGAGAGACTGTACAGACCACCACCGCGGTTGGCACTGTTGCTGATCACTTCTGTTGCCGTCAACACAGCAGTTGAATCTGCATGGATTCCGCCCCCCCGGTCGGGTGTCGAGTTGTTGCGAACGATAGCATCCGTCAGGCGAACATGGAGCCCTCCGACACCCCCGCCGCGCTCATTCGCCGTGTTGCTCAGCACCTGTGTCGCATAGAGCGCCACAGCCCGGTCGGCCCAGATCCCGCCACCATTATAATCCTTCGCCGTGTTGCGCTCCACCCTGCCTCCAAACATCTGGATCCCCCGGCCATCGAAATTTCCAGACTGAAAGATGCCGCCGCCCCAGTTGTCCGCGGTGTTGCTGATGACCACTGTGTTGGTCAGGATGCCGAGCCCGGAAACCCACAAACCACCGCCGTTCTCCGTGTCTGAGCTGTTGTTCTCGAAACGGCTGTTCAGTACGTGGAGTTCTGTGCCAGAATAGTACATGCCACCACCGCGCTGGTAAGACGTATTGCTGATCACCACCGTGCCGCTCAGGGTCAAGAGGGAGCCACTCGTAACATAGATCCCGCCACCGCGAGACGTTGCCCTGTTCTCGCTGATGACACAGTCGTCGATCAAGGGCGACGCGCCACCTGAGAGATACACCCCGCCGCCGTAGGTCGCCAAGCCGCCGCGAATCGTGACGCCGCGCACCACGGTCGAGGGACCGACAGTGCCGCTGGTCGATTGGACCATCGGCCCGCTGGTACCCCCGCCGTCGATGAATGTACGCGTGGTTCCTGCCCCACTGATGATGATGCCCGCCCGCAGGGTGACCTGCTCGGGGTAGGTGCCTGGGCGCACAAAGACCGTGTCGCCGGGGCCAGCCCTCTGGGTCACGGCGTAAGGGATGGTCTCACACGGGTTCAGCTCTGTCCCACACGTGCTCGAATTGGTGCCACTTTCATCCACGACGATGACGGCGGCGTAGACAGGCACAGCCTGCCATCCCAGGATCGCCAGTGCCGCCAGGCACGCGACACCGAGCAGCCCCCAAGAAACGAGAAGTGCCAACCTCTGTTGTCGCATTGCTCTTCCCATCTTTTTACCCTCTCTCTACGCTTTCTTGTTTCTGATCCACACCCGCCGCGACGGGCGGCGGACGATGCGGCGTCTGGTCTCCACCTCGGCGCCGTTCTGAATCATCTGCTCGTAGTAATACGAGTGGCTGCGGCTCGCTTCCACGCGGTTGAGCACAATGCCCAATACGTTCGCACCCACTTGCTGCATCTTCTGGATCGCCTGCCGCGCGGCGGCACGCCGGGTGTGCCCCGCGTCGGTCACGAACACAACCCCATCGGTCGCCAGTGCCAACACCATCGCATCCGCCACGGGAAGGGCCGGCGGGGCATCGAAAATGATCAGGTCTGCTTGCTCCTTCAGTCGCTCGATGAGCTGCTGCATCTTTTGCGACCCGAGCAGTTCCGACGGGTTGGGCGGCAGCGGTCCGCTGGTCAGCAATAGCAGGTTGTCGATCGAGGTTTCCCGGAGCAGTCCATCTGGCGATGGGTCCTCGTGGATCAGGATGCTGGTGAGCCCCTCGCTGTTCGATAGCTGGAACAGCTTGTGCAGCGTCGCGCGCCGCAGGTCGGTATCCACCAGGATCACCTTCTTGCCGGCCTGCGCCATCACCACACCGAGGTTGGCCACCGTGGTGCTCTTGCCTTCCATCGCCGATGGGCTCGTTACCATCAACGCACGCACCGGTTCGTCCACCGAACAAACCTGGATGTTGACGCGCACAGCCCGGTAGGCCTCGGAGATGGAAGACTGCGGCTGCTGAACGACAAATGGCATACTGGCATAAGGATCCTTGTCTCTCATCCGGGCGACCGTACCCAGCAGCGGCAGGCTGGTCATCCGCTGGACGTCCTCCGGTGTCTTGAGTGTATCGTCCAGCAATTCGATGGCAAAGGCGCCGACGAGGGCGAGGCCGAGCCCCGTCACCGCTGCGAGCAGTATCGTTTCACTTACCTGGGGGCTGACGGGGCGGCCGGGCAAATTGGCGGGCTCAAAGACGGTGATATAGTTGGTCCTGTCTTGCACCGTAGAGACCAGGGACGCATAGGTGGCCCGATAGGAAGTCAGTTTCTCTTGCAGCGCGTCAATGTTTACCTGATGTTGGTGGATTGCCCTGGCGCTGCTCGCCGCGTCCAGCTTTTGCTGTTCCGCCTGGATCTCTTCTTCGGTGATCTGGATGTTCACCTCCAGGTTGACCAGTTGAGTGCGCACAAACTCGTAGCGCGCTTGATCCTCTGCCACCTCGTTGGGCGTCTGAAGGATCAACTGTTGGGCGATCTCGTCGGCAATCGCCTGGGCGCGCCTGGCGTCCGTGTCGCGAACACTGATCTCGAGGAGCTGGGTGCCCGGGACGAGGCTTGCGCTGATGTTAGATGGGGAAAGCTGGTAGGGCAGTCCGAGTGCTTCCGCAGCTCCCTGAAGGACGGGCTGCCGCGAGACCATGTTGCTATAGGTGTAGGCCAACTGTTGGCTGATATTCAAGTCCTGGTTGGTCGGATTCGGCTGGTTGAGGCTCTGGCCCACAATGACGGTCGTGGTAGATCGATAGGTACGCGGCATGCGCGATACACCGAGATACCCTGCTCCGGTGGCGACAAGGGTCGATATAAGCAACAGCCACCACCACTTTTTTACGATGCCAAAATAGTCTCTCGGTTCCATGGGTTTCCTTCTGTTCTAACTCTTTTGCTTCTCCAACAACCGGTCATAGACAGACCCAAGTCGGCGGTACACGGCCGACCACGCATAGTTTGTCTCGACCCATGCACGTCCCTCTGACCGGAGCCGGCAGTTCAGTTGTCGGTCGGTGAGAAGACTCACCACCGCGTCCGCAAAAGAGTTTGTATCGTCACCGATTAGAATGTTCTCTCCTGGCACGATCTCGATCCCTTCAGCTCCTATCGTTGTCGAGACGACAGGCAATCCCCACAGCCAGGCGTCGAGAATTTTGACGCGCATCCCGGTGCCGGCGTGCACGGGCACGACAAAGACGTCTGCCGCGGCCAGGTACGGCTCCAGCTCCTGAACGTAACCGGTGACCATCACGCATGGATCGGCGTCTAGCGCTTCCACCTCCGGAGGTGGGTTCTTGCCTACGACGACAAAGCGCGCATCGGGTAGCTGGCGATGGACCAGGGGTAACACGTCGCGGGCAAACCAGGCGACCCCTTCGGCGTTGGGCGGCCAGAACATGGTCCCGAGGTGCAGGATCGTGGGCTGACCGCTGTCCCGGTGTACGGCAGGCACCACGGTCCCAGGGTCGACGCAGATAGGCATTACCGTGAGCCTGGACTCGAACGCCTCTCGCACGCCGTCATCCACCATCGACAGGAGGTGGCGGCGGTCCTCCTGTGTCACGGTGAGGACCGCATCGAACGCCAGGCACATCTCGACTTCGTAGCCTCGGAACGCCCTCGCCTCGCGTTTCATCAGCATACGGCGGGCGACGCCCCGCTCGACGGCAGCCATTCGCTCCAACAGCACTGAGAAGGCATTGTGCTCGTCGAGCAGCATGCGCGGGCGCGGCCCCGCTGCATCGCGTGCTGCCTGGAGTGCATAGCCCGCCATCGCCAACTGGTCGGCGTGCACCACATCGAACTTTGTCTCTCGCACCAGGCCGGCCAGCGTCCTGAACATGGTGGCATTGTCGTCGCGCACAATCATCATCGGCATCCCTGTCAGCAGTGCTTCCATCCCTGCTACGAGATTGCGCACCAGTCCGCGTTTCACCGGCACAGAGTACACGGCGTGGCAGATCTCGCGCAGGTGTTCGAGGCTCTCGGGCGGATCGTTAGGCCGGGTAAAGGAAACGAGCGTGACCCGGTGCTCGCCAGACAGGTGCCGTAGCACATAGTAGGCGCGCGTCTTGGGACCTGCGTCCAGCGGATAGGGCAGCACGTGTGTCAAGAAAAGAATGTTAGCCATGAATGCTCCACCACCTTTCGGTTTCTCTGCGATCGCTCTCGCTCTCCGCGAAATCGCACGCTAGCCGCGCCGCCGCAGTGCTTGCGGGGTGGTGGCCGCTTCGCAGCCGGGAGTATACGGCCGTCAATCTGCCCAATTCCTTTTCACACTGGCGCTCGTACCATGCACGACCGGCTTGCCCCATCAATGCCAATTGAGAGCGATCGGCCGTTGCGAGCCGCAGCGTCCTGGCGAGTGCACCCGCGTCGCGTGGCGGGATCACCCACCCGGTACGGCCTTCGACGACATATTCAGACAGGGCACCTGTCCGCGTGACGATGACAGGTTTGCAAAAGTAGTAGGCCGCCGCGGGAATCGCCGATTGGCTGGCCTCGATGTACGGCAACACAACCAGGGAACAGCGACTAAACAGGTCGATAGCCTCCTCGTCGCCGATGTGCCGGTTGCGAAGCCTCACGTTCGACGGCATCGACGGTTCTGCCGATGGTGCGATGGCGCCCTGACCCGCGATCACGACGTCGAGCGTTTCTCCCTCTGTTCCGTCGAGCTGTCGCGCTGCATCGATGAGCACCTCGACGCCCTTGTATGCTTCCAGCCTGCCCATAAAGAGGACCCACGGCTCGTAGGTGACCCGCGGTGCGCATCGCGCACACTCCTGCTCCCGGGCATAGCTGACAAAGAGGTGGGTCAGAGGCAGACAGGAGATCTTGTCCGGGGACATTCCCGCCGCAAGCAGCCCTTGATGGTAGCTTTGGGCGTGGACCACCAGGTGGTTGACCTGGCGCCGGATCCACCAGTTCCAGAAATAGAGTGCACGCCCGTAGCCGGCGCCCGGATGTGGGTGAAAATCGTGCAGCGTATGAACAGTAGGCATGCCGCGTCGAACCACCATCGGCACCAGCAGCGTATTCCACAGGTGTGGCCCGGTAAAATGCAAGACATCCGGCCCGACGCTCTCAACGGCACGCAGCACCCGGCAAAAGGCCCGCGGCCGCGGCGCCCCAGGCCCCAGCCCGCTGCCTCGCTCCGCGACAGGCGTATGCAACGTCACCTCTGGTGCGTATCGATCTCGCACCAGGTGCTCTGTCGTGATCAGGTGCACGTCGTGTCCAGCCTCCACCATGCGGTTCGCCAGCCCGGCTGTATACTGGTGCATTCCAAAAGTAGAAGAAAGCAATATGTAACAGATGCGCATCGGCGATTTCCTTACATTCGCGGCACTTCTGACACGAGTCGGCGATAGATGCGAGCTCGGGTCGCCAATCTGTTCGAAAGGCGAGCACCTGCCCCAAAGAGCAACAGGCGCGGCACGTAGGCGACGTACAGGTAGCCTTTAAATGCCTTCACCCTGCGCTCTCCACCGAATTTTCGGTGGAACTGGGCTTTGCTGCGATACAGCTCTACATACATCGACTCGGCAACCTGCCTGGAGCTTGCCTCACCATAGTGCAGCACCGTGGCATCCGGCACCCACCACATCTCCCATCCGGCGCGCAGCAGGCGGTAGCACAGATCCATCTCTTCTGTATACATAAAATAACGGTCGTCGAATACACCAACCTCCGACAGCGCCTCGCGGCGTAGCACCAGGCAGGCACCCTTGATCACCTCCACCTGGTGGGGCCGGTTCGGCGCCCACGTGGCCTGAGCATAGGTCGCCCGCCGCCAGAGATAATCCAGAAAGAGCAGGCGCCACAGCTCGCGTCCGGGGGTGAGCACCGGGTGGCACGATGGCTGCAGGCTTCCATCGGCGTTTACGAGCCTGGGCCCACAGCCGCCGGCACGCGGATGCGTGTCCATGAAGGCGACCAGCCTGTCGAATGCCCCATCGTACACCCTCGTGTCACTGTTGAGCAGGGCGACGTAGCGACCTCGGCTCATTGCGATGCCCTGGTTGTTCGCCCGCGCGAATCCCAGGTTTTCCCTGTTTTCCACGAGTTGCACGTGTGGATGCGAGCGTTTGATCATCGCCACGCTGCCATCTGCCGATGCATTGTCCACCACGATCACCTCTGCCCGCGTGCCTGCCAGCGATTGTAAGCACTGTGCGAGCAGCTCCTCGGTGTTCCAACTGGTAATGACGATCGACAGCTCAACAGATAGGTCGGGCAGGGTGCCTGCTCGCGTCTTCATGCGCCCTCCGGCAGTGCCAGGCGGCGTCGAGGCAGCCGGTTCAGGTAGGGGATGAGCCACGTGTCAAGCGCCAGGGCGGCGAAGGGGAGAATGATCGCGTCCACGGGCAGGCGGTAACGAATCATCGCCCACGTCAAAACGTGCGCTGTTGAATAAAAGATCGCAAAGAGCAGCGCCGGTGCTGCCGGCGTCGTGGAAAAGGCGATCCAGTCGCCCCACGTGCGGAACGGGCGCGCATCACGCAGTGCAAGGGACAACCCCAACACCATCACCGGCAAAAAGAGCGTAAAGGACAACACCCGCCCCACGTTGTAGAGCAGGCTCGAGTCGGCGGTGGGCCAGAATACAAAGAACGCCCGCACCCGGCTCACCGAGAGCTGCACGTAGCGCCACGGATCCGTGCGTATAAAGTCAAGACCAATTTTCAGCAGCGCCCGATCGAGCTGCGCTTCATTCAGTTCGCTTCCCACCAGGTTCTCGGGGAGGGGCGCCGCTGCATGCTCCTCGAAATGCGTCCCGTGCATCGGGTGTTGTGCAGAATACATGACATAGCCCGCGTTCGAGTTGAGAAGCAAAAACTCGTCGTAGAGCATATAATTGCGCACCGTAAAGGGTACAATGGCAGCCACCAGAATCGAGCCGGCGACGCCGAGCGCCACCATCGTCGACCGGAGCTGGCGAGTGCGGTAAGCGCTCCAGAGCAGCCAGGCAAAGAGCACGATGGCCCAGGGGAGGATCGTTTGACGCAGCAGGGCGGCGACCGCCAGGGCAAGGCCAAACGAGATGGCCTGGACAGTCTTCGGCCGGTCTGCGAGCGCCATGGCGCGTTCCATTACCCACAGAACGGCGACGATATAGAACGTCTCAGTCACGAGGCGCGCGGCATAGAGCACAAAGTAGGCATAGATCGCGCTGCACCCTGCGGCCACCAGGGCCAGGCGCTGCCTGCCCGGAAAAAGGCGCCGTGCATAGAGAACCATGATCCACGGCAGGAGCACGCCACCCAGAACTGCACTCACCAGGCGTGCCGCCAGGGGGTGTGGGCCGGCCACGCGGTACACTGCGGCCACAAAGGCGGTATACAAGAAGGACCAGTGAGCAGTGGGAGACCCCGCCGGCTTGCCAAAGGGATACCATGGACGGTCAAAGCTATATCCGTGTCCATCTGCAAGACGTGCCGCCAGGTAGCTGTAAGAAGTGTCGTCGGGCGCATCGGGCGGTGGCGGCACCACGTCGCCGAGATACAGCCCTACGCCGACCCGCAGTACAACCGATAACACCAAGATCGCCACCAGCAGACGCGTGGGTTGGTCCGTGCGCCACGAGATCCATCTGCCGCCGTGGGTTTCAAAGTCTCTCATTGCGGCCGTCCCATCTTTACCAGTTTTGGTTCTCACAGTAGCCCAGATCCATCAGCGCCTGGCCCGCAAAATGCTTAAACAGGTGACGTTTGCCGGCAGACCACGCTTGCCATCGCCCGACCGGGTGAAAGCCACCCGGCTTGGGCACGGCATCCCAGTTTACACGATCCGAGCTCTCGCCCTGGATACTCGATGACCCGTGTACCCCGATCTCTCCGATCCGCTCGTACGGATAACGGCTCTCGTCCAGGCAGAACTTGTCGCAGATGCGCTTCACAAAGCCTGCAGGATCGGCCACCGAGTCCTCGTAACGGGCCAGAGCGTATCCTGGCCTGCCGGCGAAATGTCTGTCGCAGGCGAGCACCATCTCAGCGCTCGCGCGCCATCGGCGACACACAATGGAGAAGCGGAGCTGCGGCCACGTGTTGATCGTCGACTGCACGATGTCGCGCCCGTCGCGCACGAGCACCAGGAGGTTTTCGTGTGGAAAGACGTCAAAGAAGTGATGCAAGTATTGCACGCTGGGTACCTTGAGCAGTGTTCGTTTATCGTCCCCCACGTTCGTGTTCAGGTACGCGAGCAGCGCTGCCCCGAACACGGGCAAAAAATCGTGCTCCTCCAGCTTGTCGATGTTGTGCCTGTATCCCAGGAGAAACTCGCGCTGCAAATGGTCGAGATCGCCGCCAAGCTGCAGGAACGGCACTTCCCAGAGCTGGTAGGGATAGGCATAGAGGTCGGGGTGCAGGCGCAAGAGCTCGCCCACATAGACCGTTCCTGCACGCGGCATGATCCCGTGCACGATGAGCGCCGGCTTGCGTCCCCGGCCCCTGATGTCCTGCGCGGCCTGGAGTGCTCGCTCACTCATCCTGCCATTGCCAAAGCGGGGCTCGAAACCCGGCCTGTTCAAGACGTAGCGCACATATTTCTTCAGATTTTCAGACAGGCTCAACTCGATCATTTTCCATCCGCTCCAGAGCGATCATGCCCCCCAGAAACAGCCACACCAATACGGCGGCCTGAAAGCCAGAGAACCCCACGTTGTAGACAAAGGGCAGCATCCAATCGGCAAAGAACATCAGTGTCAGCGATCCAGCCCCGGCGGCCAACATACCGTTCACATAGCCGGCAGCGAAACCACTTCTCACCCGGGTGCGCACGCGGAGGCCCAGGCGTGCCACCTCGACACAGAACCATGCAAAGAGCGCCACCCCCACCACGCCAGCGTGTGAAAACAGGTCCACATAGTTGTTGTGCGATGAAATCACCGGGGTGATCCAGAATGCGCCTTCGTACAGCAGCGGTTTCAGCGGTGCGTAGAGGCGATACGCCGCCGGCCCGAGCCCGGTAATAGGGTTACGCATCGTCACTTCGAGCACCCGGCCAATCAACACCAGGCGTGAGCCGCCACTTCTCTCCCATTCCATGTCGCCGCCGGCAAAGTCATATACTGCGGACGAGAGAGCGCCCGTGGCGACCAGAACGCCCAACATCAAGATCACGATCCAGCGCCAGCGTGGGAATCGCAACCAGAGCAACACCCCAGCCACGGCAGCGACGCCCGCCCAGTTAGAGGCGGTCACGCGCATCAGGTCGAGAGTATAGATGCCTACCCCAACTAGGGTGAGGAGCATAAAGTTCCGCCAGCGGTTCGAAAGGCGGTCGTTAAAAAGCAGCTGGCCCCCCGCGACGGCCGATACCAGCATCCAGAACGGCGCGCGGTGAAGTGCAAAGGTGACCGTCCGGTTTATCCACTTGCTGATCGCCGACGAGGTGAAAAAGAATTGGCAATAAGTAAATGGGATGATGATCGCGCCCGCGACGGCGAGATAGAAAAAGGTCAACCGGCGCAGCGAGGCCTCGTCGCGGATCATGTTTCCCGTCAGCCAATAGGCCACCGCCAGGAAAACAAAGAGAGCCCACTGTGCCAGTTGCACCACCACAAATTCGCCCGAACGCGGCACCGCCGGATCCCAGAAGGCGATTCCCACCAGCAGCGCTACCAGATTGGCCAGCAAAAAGAGAAACAGCGGGCGGTTGGTGGGTGAGACGGCTGATTCCGGCCTCTCCCCCGAGATCATCTGCAGCATCCACACCCCCATCACGGCCGGAACCGCCAGCGCAGCTGGGTTTAGCAGCACCGCGGTGCCTGTAGCGATGTCGACACGGGCGAGCAGCGCCGCCGCGACGATACCCGGTAGGCCTAGAACCGGCCGTTCCAGGAGCACGATCCCGACCAGGGCCACCGCGATCAGCGCTGGCCAACGAGGCGAAGCGCGCAGCCCCAGGCCAAAGGCCAGCACCAGGACCGCGCCGGGAATCAAGATGCGAGGCACCAGCGCCTCGATCCGGTAGGTGTCCCGAAAGTGGCTCACGGTCCCGGCTCTGCCAGCTCGCGGCGTCCCTGTCGATAACCGCGATAAAGGTAGGCGCTCACGATCCATCGGTAGAGCAGGTCGAGAATCCGGCTGTGAGCGTCCAGATCCGCTGCCGAGACCCTGCGCTCGATCGCCGCCGCTCCCCGCTCCATGGCCCACAGCAGCGGGGGCGATGCCGTGCCGGCGTGAAAGAGCTTGTCGGCGACGAGCCGCGGCGAATCCTCCGTGAGCGAGACCGGCTCCTTGTCGTGAAAGGTAGGGACGTGCTCCGCCACCTCGGGGTGCTTGCGGTACAAAAAGTGCACGGTCCTCCCGATGTGCTGGGCGCGCCGGCACGCGGCCTGTAGATCGCGCACGTTCTGGTCGCGGTGGTAAAGGCGCGCGCCGTCGACCCGGAGGAATCGAAAGCCCAGCTTCCACGCGCGATACCCGAATTCGACGTCTCCCCACAGCGTCGGCCCGTCGCCGAAAACGTCCTGCCACTTGCCGACGGTGTCAAAGTCGTGGCGCTCGATCGCCACGTTGTTGCTGCTGCACTCGACAAAGAGTGATCGATCCCTGTACGCCCCATCGGATGCAGCCGCGACCAGCCTGGCATTGTATCGCGCAAAAGTAGAATCGCCGCCTGTGAGGAAGGGTTGGTAAACGCCCATCGTGACCAGCTTTTGCTCGTCTCTGTGCGCCTCGACAATGGTGTGCAAAAAGCCGGCATCCAGCGTAATGTCGTCATCGATAAAAACAAGGATCTTGCCCCGGCTCGCGGCGGCGCCACGGTTGCGCGCCGCGGCTGCCCCCTGGTTTTCCTGGGCCAGATATCGCAGGGGAAAAGGCAGAGCCATGCTCGCCACCTGGCGCGTGTCGTCCGTCGAGCCATCATCCACGACCACGACCTCGTACCTGTCGGCCAGCAGCGATTGGCCGGCAAGTGAGTTGAGCGTCTCCAGTAGCGAGGCACAGCGATTGAATGTGGGAATGATGACGCTCGCCTCGATATACGCTTCTGTTGTTAGCTGCGTTGGCATGCTGCCTCCACGTCGGCCCCCATCTTGCCGAACCGACCCAGGGCTGCATCGCGCAAGGCGAGAATGTTCGTGTTGCGTTTGGCCCTGGCTGTGACACGATTCTCTTTTTTCAGCGTCCAGGCCGCAATGTGTCCCAGGTTGCGTGCCACGATACAACAGATCGACTGCCAACGCTGCCACCCGGTTCCGTGCGTAAAGAAAAATAGGAGCCGGTTGCGGGTCATATAGTACGTGTTCCGTGGCGATGCCTGCCCCAGCGTGCTCGATACCTTGTGCCACAGGACGGCCTCCGGTGTATAGCGCACCCGCCATCCTGCCTTGCGTGCCCGCAGGCACCAGTCCACGTCCTCAAAGTTCAGGTAATAGCGCGCATCGAGCAGCCCGATCTGTGCGATCACTTCACGCTTGACCAGCAAGCAACAGCCGACGATGAAATCGACGTCCTCCGCACCGGCGGCATACAGCGGGCCTACCTCGCTCTCGCGCTGCCGGATGCCACGCTGGATGAGCCTGCCACGCTTCCAGTCGATCGTGCTGCCGGCGCAAAAGATCGCGTCTGGCGGGTCCGAGAAATACATTTTCGGCCCGACGATGCCAACATCCGGGTTGCTTTCCGCCTCGCCGAGCAGCGCGCGAACACAGCCCGGATCGACCACCGTGTCGTTGTTCAGAATGCAGACGTATTCGGCCCCGTTCGCCAGGGCGTGGCGGATGCCGGCATTATTGCCTTCGGCGTAGCCCAGATTCTCTCCGGTCTGGAGGATCTCCACGTGTGGAAAGTGGTGTGCGATCTCGACAAGCGAATTGTCGGTCGATCCGTTGTCTACCACCAGCACCGTCGAGTCGACGGTCTCGAGCCGCAGCAGAGATTCGAGGCACGCGCACGTATCTGGCGCGTTGTTCCAGTTGAGAACGATGATGTACACTTTAGGAGCCACGGGGCAACCCCTCGTCCCGCAATCTGTCAGGAGCAAATAGCGCCTCGAGATCGAATGCGTCCACCACCCTTTGCTGCGATGCGACGTACAGGTCGCGAAACACGCTGGGGCAGAAGGGATCGCGAAACAGCGGCATCAGCTCCCGATCCGAGCGCCTGCGCCGTCCCTGGATCTCGGCCCGTTTCGCCATGACGACGGGCAAGAGATCGATCACGTCGTGGGCGGCCACCAACTGGCTGAGGGTGCTTCGGGGTACTGCTTCCAGTTGCTTGTTAAAGCGCGCGATGAACCGTTGGCACCCCACGCGCCACCCCTTTCTGAATGCGCGCTGTATCAGCTGCCACATCCCTTCCTCGCGCATCCGGTGCGCGACTTGCTCGCTCGCCTGATTCTCTCCGCCACGCGGCGGGTTGTGTGCCGCAGTGCCTTCGCCATTCCCATCCCGGGACATGTGGGCATCGAGCTTGTAGCGGCTGTTGTTCACTGCTGCCGCCAAGTAGGCGCGCTCCATCATGAGGAGAAGCGCAGCCGGCAGCACCCGTACTAGGCTATCGTCATCATAGTTCTTGATCACCGACAGGAGTGCATTTCGCTCCGCAATGCTGATTCTTTTCTCATCCTGCACACCTGCCGTGTCGCCATGGAACCGGTGGTAGGTAATCGCCCTGGGGGCAAAGAGCACCCGATAGCCCAGGACCCACAGCCGCCATCCAAGGTCCACGTCCTCATAGTAGATAAAATAGTCCTCGTCGAACCCGCCGCACTCGAGAAACACCTCGCGGTCGATCAGCATCGAGCCACCGCACGAGAAGAGAATTTCACGCGGCTCGCCATCAGGCACCTGGTCGACAGGACTGCCATAGTTAGGCTGGGACCCCCAGCCGTGAAAGTTGGCGTTGCCCCCAGCAAAGTCCATACGGTCCCCTTCCCACGTCAGGATCTTGCTCGCGGCGCACGCCACGTCGGGAGCGCTCTCGACAACCGCCACGAGCTCCCTCAAGCACGCACGATCGAGTCGGGTGTCGTTGTTGAGAAACAGGACATATTCTCCCGTGGCCTGCCGCGCCCCCATGTTGTTCGAGCGAGTAAAGCCAAGGTTCATTTTGTTCTCGATGACCTTGACCGCCGGGAACTCGCGCCGCACATAGTCGACCGACTCGTCCGTCGACCCGTTGTCGATCAGGATCACCTCCACACGGTCCTGGGGATAGTCCATCTCGTGCAGAGACGACAGGCACGGCCCCAGATGGCGCAGGCCGTTCCAGTTTAGGATCAAGACACTGACGCGAGGCAGTCGGGATCTCGGCTGAAGATCGGCATCGTTCATCGACTTGTGCTCCTTTGCCCTTCTGGTTGGTCGTTCGCGACGGGTAACGTGCCGGCGATCATCTGCAATCCATGCCTGCCGATCGGCGATGTAGTCGCATCGTGCGCCTTCTGTCTCTGTCGGCGGCGCATAGAAAACATGGCCCGGATTACCGGCCTGGCTCTCCTGGCGAGTCGCGCCACTAGTCGATATCTGGGGTTGCCCGGCACCAGACCTGCTGCTCGGTTCAACCTCTCCTGCCCAGCCGCACACTCGTCCTCGTCGACCAGGTTGTTCAACCCGAGGTGGTAGAGGAGCCGTGCGCGGAAAGCAGGCTCCAATGCCTCGAACTGTGCCGAACGTAGGACAACCTCTCGTGCCGGCTCGTTTCCCTTGAAGCGAAAGACGAGGAGATCGTGAAAAAAGTCCACTCGTGTCCCGGCGTCGAGCTGCGAAAAAAAGTCGGCTTCCATGATTTTAACGCGGCTGCGCACGACGGATTTTTGGCGCTCCCAGAAAGCAGGGCTTGCCGGATCGAATCGCGACGCGTTGGTGGCATGCACCCGATACATGCATGTCAGCACATCCATATAGTCGAACCGACTGCCCGCCGCCGCCAGTCTGATCCACAGGTCTTCATCCTCCGTTCCATGCAGGCTCTCGTCGAAATAGGGTGGACCAACACGGTCGAGCGCGCGCCGTCGCACCATGGCAGAGTGACACGCCATGATCGTATTGCTCAACACTAGGTAGCGCAGCATATCGCCTGCCACGTGCGGCGCTCTCGCTGCTGCGATCCGGCCGATCTCGTTGCCCACCCGATCACAAAAGTACCCGTCCGTATAGACCACATCGATCTCTTGGTGGGCGTCGAGGTAAGCCACTTCGTGGCCCAGACCACCTGGCAACAGCATGTCGTCCGAGTCGAGGAATAAAAGATATTCCCCCCGGCTGAGGGCGACGCCACGGTTCCGCGCGGCCGCACGTCCGTGGTTCGGCTGGTAGAGGTACCGAATTCTTCCGCCGTAACGCTTGTTCAGCAGCTCACAGGTGCTGTCTGTGGACCCATCGTCTATGACGATGACCTCCACGCCGCTCACCGTCTGATCCAGCACACTGTCGATCGTCTCGCAGATCAGGTCGGCTCGATTATACGTCGGAATCACCACGCTCACGGTGCACGACCCGTCGCCCACAAAGGGCTGAGATGTGTGATTCGTCATTGCCTCCTGTGATACGTACACCTGCGATGATTCTACACCGCGAGGGGATACTGATCCCAATCGTGGTCGCTCTTGCCGATGAACAGGCCACCGGGCATCTGCAGCTCCGCCAGTTGTGGCAGCTCACCGGCGCAGTGGAACATGGGCGTTTGCTGAGCGACCTCGACGAACCCGATCGCCTCAAGCGCCCTTTGATAACTGCTCACCGTACTCGCCGCGGTCACGTATGCCACTCTTTGTTCTGACAGGCGCCGCAGTGCAAAGGCAAACAGAGCGTCTACCACGGCCGTGTCCTCAGGATGCACGCACACGTCGGCAATGATGCCATGGTCCGGCTCGGGTGCCTGCGCCCGGCGGACAACGACATAACCGCGCACTGCGCCGCCCTTCCTTGCCACGAACCGCTCGTACTGCACCAGAGGCTGTGTCACGTACTTCCAGTTGAGAAATTGGCTATCTCGGGGCACGATGGCCACGAATTGAGAGCAAACCTCGTCCACCAGGTCATCGACCTCTGCGGAAAATACGTCCACCGGCTCCAGGTCGATGCCTGTTGTGTACCAGGGCGTGCCCTTGAGCAGCTCCCGCCGCACCGCGGGTGTTGGCGGTGCAGGTGCTTCCGCGCGGCGAGCCAGTGATGCAGCCGAAGGCGTTCGAATCCACGCCGTGGCCGGCCGCAGCACCACTTTCCACGACGGACGTCGACGGCGCAGGATCTTGTGATACAGGGCAACGGGGGCCAGGGGAATCATGCCTAGGCGGTCCTTGATCCGGCGCGTAGTGTTGGACATGGCCACACTCATAAAGACCTCGTTCGCCTCCTTGTTCGCCCCCTGAAGCCTGCTCCCGATCCCACACTGCCGGTATTCCGGCAGAACGTAAAAGTCCACCCCCCAGCCGAGCTCGTAGAGCCGGCCGCCGATCGTGAGCGGTTCTACCATGGCACAGCTTTGCCCCACCACGCGCTGCGTCTCTTTTTCCAATGCAATCCAGATCGGCAGGCCTGAATGGTGCCAGAACGGATTCGAGGCGAACTGCCATTCCCAGCGCGCCGGGAACTTGAACCTGGCTCGTTCACCATACGCCTCTGCCAGGAATCGAGCGATCCGCTCCCGGTCTGCCAGCACCGCCTGCCTGACGTCGATCTCGATCTCGGCATGCGGCGCATCAGGATCAGCCATCGACGTATCCAAGCTGGCTCAGGCGTTCGAGAATTTCCTTCTCCTCGTCCACACTGTACGCGTGCACGCCGCCGCCGCCGGATCGTTCGTCGCCGGGCTGGTAAGTAAGCGGACGTCCACAGGCCTGCAATGCAGCGAGGAGAGGCTTGCCATCGTAATCGTAGGGTTGGGGCACACCATACAGATACAGGATGGTGGCAGGGATGTCTAGCAGCTCCGCGTCGTGACCCGCCGTGCTGCCAAAATCGCTGCCTGCCACGACATAGATGCCCTCCTTGCGGTGGTCACCATACCAGCGATCGCCCGTGACAAAGTATCGCCACGGACGCGGCGAAAGTCCTGGCAGCGCCGAAATCACGCTCCAGTTCGACTGGTAGTAATCAGTGATCAGGTCGGGTGCGCTGTCCTTCAATGGACCGATATAGATGTCGTCGGGACGGTAGATGCTGGCAAAGAGCGCCTCTCCCGTATCGGGCGTGCGGACAGTGAACAATGCCTCTGTCAGCCCTGCCAGCAACGTCTCGGCGTCCTGTCGGGCAACAGTCCCCTCCGGCTCTCGCCCCTGCAGGTTGAGTGACACGTAACCGTGATTGCCGCCGCTTGGATAGGCACGAGTACGATGTGGGACAAACTCGTCGCCCGTGTCGATCTGCATCGACGCGAGAGGGATCTCGTGCTCGATCGCGGAGCGCAGCGGAGCGGTTAGCCGGCCTGGCAGTCGTGCCAGTGCCTCGCGCAGCAATCGCCGCTGCGCCGCCTGCCATGGTCGGCTCTTGCCATTCATCCACTGCTCCAATACATAGTTGGCGACGCGAGCCCGTTCCGATGCCGGGCGCCGTTTGCGAGTCAAGAGGCCCCGATCTGCAAGCCACGCGTTAAGCAAAAAGACCCCCTTGACCCGCCGCGAGCCATGATCCGACAGGACGATGATATTGTCTGGGTCGAGCTCGCTGAGCAGACGACCCAGGTCGGCGTCTGTGTCTATCATCGCTTGTTCCACAAGCTCCATCGTCGGCATGCGGTGGTTGGAGTGATCGATCAGCATCAGGTTGATCACGAGTACTTGGACGTCGTAAGAGTGCCAGAGCGAGATCGCGATCGACACCAGTCGCTCCTGATGACCGCGCGACGCCTGGTAGAACACCTCGGGCGCGCTCTTGTCCGCATTGACCCGGACCGCCGGGTAGTAGGTGCCAAATTCGTTCTCTACCTGTGCGAGCACGTCTGCGGGGTACGTCAGATCGCGCGCGGATGGAGGCGCGCTGAAACCGCACAGCAGGAATCCATCGAGTGGTCTCGGCGGGTAGGTGAGAGGCAGATTGACCACACCCGTGCGGACGCCGCTGCGGTTCAACCATTCCCACACGGGGGTGCCCATCCGGCTGTTGGCACTCGACGGGGTAAAGCGGTAGCTGTCCTCCTGGCGCTCCACCCAGTCGAACACGCCATGCTTGCCCGGATTCACCCCTGAAATCAGCGAGGACCAGGCTGCCGGCGTGATAGGTGGCATTGTCGACCGCAGTCGCCCGTACGCCCCCCGCTCCATCAGCCGCGACAGATGGGGCAGGCGGCCGGATTGACAGAGTGGGTCCAGGTACTCCCAACACGCAGCGTCCAGCCCTACCACCAACGTCCGTGCACTCGTGCTCGTTCTACATTGATTCATGATTCGTGTACCTCATATGTCCCTGCTCCTACTGGCTCATCTTGGCCCTTCCCACCAGGGCCATGGATCCCGGACTCGTGCGACCAGTGCAGGTTCGGGACAAAGATGCCACGCTGCTTTTCGTGCCCAAAGCTCGTATCCAACACGTCGAACCAGGAGGACTGGCCGGCTGTCAGCAACATGCTGTCCATGCTGTCGAGAACCCGCAGATCGACCAGGTACCTTCCCGACGCTAGCTGTATCGGATCGAAGCGTGCCGTTATGACGCCTTCGCCGTCGAGTGTCCACGCCATGCCCGACTGGTAGGCCGAGGCGGTCATGGCGCACACGGTGTTGTCCGAGCGCAAGAGACGGACCCGCACGACGGGCTGGACAATCGGTTGAAAAGCCCGATAGGCGATCCGCAGCGTGAGCGGCTCGTCACACCGGAGCTGCTCCACCGGCTGCCCCTGGCTGTCCAACAAGACCAGGTCAGAGAGGATCACGGTGGGCTGGCCTTCCGCCTGAGCGAGACCCGTGTCGGCGCCTGCCGCTACCTGCGTGTAGAACGATCGTTCATACGCCGCGATGGCCTGGCTGGTCTCACCTAGAAAGGCTGGCTCTCCATTGATCAACAGCAGGGCACGATCGCAAAGGCGGCGTACCTGGTACATGTTGTGCGATACAAACAGCAGCGTCGTTCCACCGTTGCGCAGCTCTTGCATGCGCTCGGTACAACGGCGCCTGAACTCGGCATCGCCTACCGCCAGTACCTCGTCGATCAACAGCACGTCGGCCGCCACGTGCGCTGCCACGGCGAACCCGAGCCGGACATACATGCCCGAAGAGTAGCGCTTGACAGGGGTGTCGATAAAGCGCTCCAGTCCGGAAAAGCCAATGATCCGATCCAGCTTGCTCTGGATCTCGCGCCGCTTCAGGCCGAGAATAGCACCATTCAAAAAAATGTTCTCTCTGCCCGTCAACTCTGGATGAAAACCGGCTCCCAGCTCGATGAGAGATGCCGTGCGCCCGCGAATCGTGATCGACCCGCTCGTCGGCTGGGTGATGTTTGAAAGCAGTTTGAGCGTCGTCGTCTTGCCAGCCCCGTTCGGACCGATCAGGCCCAGTGCGTCTCCCGGCTCCACGCAAAAACTCACGTCCCGCACTGCCCACACCTCGCGCCCCCAGTCGTGCTCGTCGCCGTCTCGCGAAAAAAGTGCGCCCACTGTGGCGTGCAGCGTTCCCAACGACCCGAGCCGGTAGCGTTTACAGACGCGATTGAATTCGACTGTTCCTCTTGCTTTTTCGTCCACTAGATCAAGTCCGCGAATACGGGCTCGGCTCGCTTAAAGAGCGCATAGCCCAGGGCCAACGTCACAATCGATACGAAAGTACCCAACAGTATGGCCATGCTCTGCGGCGGCTCGCCCAGGACCAGCACCCGCCGGTATCCGTCGACGATCCCCGCCATCGGATTCAAATAGTAGTAGAACCACAGATGATCCGGGATCATATCCGCAGGGTAAAGAATTGGCGAAGCATACATCCACACCTGCGTCGCCAATGGGATCACAAATCGCATGTCACGAAAAAAGACAATGATCATCGCGCCCAACAGCGTGACGCCGATTGTCAGCACGATCTGTAGGATCAGCAGGGGCACGATCCACACCAGCAGGGCGCCCGGCCAGACGCGGTAAAAAAGCAGCATGCCCGCGAGTACCACGCCCGACGCAATCAAGTCGACGAAAGCGGCGCCGATGCTCGCCAGCGGCAGGATCTCGCGTGGAAAATAGATCTTGGTCACCAGGTTCATATTGTTGACGAGGCTGGGGATGCCGAAACTGAGCGACGTCGTGAAGAAGGTCCACGGCACGAGTGCCGAATACACAAACACAGGATAGGGCACATCGCCCGTGTCCATCTGGATTAGCACAGAGAAGACAAAGGTAAACATCAGAGTCAACGCGAGCGGCTGGAGGATGGCCCAGCCAACCCCCAGCAGCGACTGTTTGTAGCGTACCTGCACTTCCCTGACGGTCCACAGCCAGAGCAGGTCGCGGTAGCGGTTCAACCCAATCAGATAAGCCATCCTTCCAACTCCCTATCACTCCCGTCTTGAGGCGAGGTGTGAGCGCATCTGTACCGCTGCCACCGCTGCGCCCACGACGAGCAACGACGAAGCAACGGCCAGGATGAGAGGGGGTATCGTGGTCGTGGTCGCTGCGGGCGTCAGGCTCGGCGGAAACGAGGTGGGCACAGGTTCCTGCTGCCCGAGGTCGCCTGCCGGTGCCCGCTCCGTGGGAGAAGGCGACGCGGCGGTCAGCGTCGGTGGCAAGAGGGCTTGCCGCTCCTCAATCCCCGGAATCGTGCCGCTGAGGTGCCAGATCTCGCCCCCCGTTAGCTGCGTGTACACCACGTGGATTTCTTTGCCGAGTCGCAGTGCGGCGGACGTATAGTGGGCAGACGAAACAGAAACGTCGACAGGGGTCACGCGCGACCAACTCGTACCCAGCCAGTGCGCGTAGTAGATCCCGGTGACCTGCGTTTCTACGGTGCGCATCGTGATAATCATGTGCAGTTCGCCGGCGTCGTCGATCACCGGCGCCACGTAACCATTCATGCCCATCATATTGTCGAACACGTGGGCGGCGGCGCTCCACGTCTTGCCACCATCGTGTGACAGGCGATGATAGCGCCCCTGCGAGCCCACAACGGCGCCGTCGACATAGATCAGGTGGATCTCTGACAGAGTGACCGGAATCAGATAAGGTACGCCTGTCACAAAATCGCCTGGATCGTATCGAGCCAACTTTGTGGGGGCGCTCCACGTGTCGCCGCCGTTCACACTCCGTGCATAGTACACGCCCTGCCCTGTGCCTTCCGCCTGGTTTGTCTGCCACACCGCGTGCAGGCGCCCGGCATCGTCCGCCACGATTTGGATCACGGCCAGGTACTCCTCCGGTGGTGCCAGCGACAATGATAGGCGTATAGGAATGCTCCACGTCTCGCCCCCATCTTTCGACTTGACGTACTGCACCGCACGCTCGTCACCGCGTACTCCATACGCGACGTGCACGGTACCATCCACTGTGACGGCAATGTCCGTACTCCACGGCATCGCAGAACTCTGGCCGGGCAAGGCCACCGGCTCGCGCCACCCACGCGCCGAGTCGGCTTCCCATGCAGATGCACTGCTGTAATATACGTTCAGAAACGAAGTCCACACCGCGTGGATCGTATTCTCCTCGTCGATCGCCACTGCTGGCCACTCGGCGAGATCCTCGCCCGGCACGTACAGCACGTCGACCGGTGGGGTCCAGTAAAGGCCATCCCACCGCGTGTAGAGGATCGAGTTGCCTGTGTTCTGGATGTTTTCCCCCGGCCGCATCGACGATCCGCCAACCTCCTCACTCCAAAACACGTGGACGATGCCATAGTCGTCGGCGACGATCACAGGGTGGGCAGACGCTTGCGGTGTGTTGGACAGATTGGTCGGCCGCGACCAGGTGATGCCACTCGACTGCGCGTGGGATGGGGCGGCAGTCGATCCTGGCACTGCCAGCGACAGCGCCAGAATGCAGATCAAAAGGAGGCCAGCGCGCGACCCTGCGCCTGGTGGGAGTCGTTTGACCCCGGAAGGTAGATTAGCCAAACAGATAGTGATACGATCTTTTCACAGGAGACCGAGAAAGCAGCGTCATGCAGTAGTAGATGACAACCACGGCGATCAGTACGAGGGCGATCGTGAACGGCACCAGGAGCTCGAGCACGCCGGGAGCCAACTCCTGCGTTGCCCGGGCAGTGAGCTCGAGGATAATCGGATGGACGAGGTAGATGCCATACGACATACTGCTGAGCCGGGTCAGGGTCTTGGAAAACTGAACGGCGACCCGGTCAAAAGTGAGAAAGCAAGTGACAAAGGCGATGGCGTACACTGACGTGGACAGGGTGGCTGGCCCGGTGCCGCGCCGCACCCCTGTGACGTGAAAGCCAAACTCCGACTCGACCACTGTGGCGATGGCCGATACGATCAGGCCTGCGAGCAAGAATCGCCGGTTTTTCGCCATCCATTGTCCCAGCCGCACCGGGTGAAAGCTGGCGACGAGCCCAAGGGCAAAAAAGAAGGCATACGTCGGCCACAGCAGACCTGTGGCCGTGTGCAGTGCCGGAATGCCCTCACCAGCACGACTCAGGTAGCGAAGTGCCAATGCACCTAGTTGAATCGCGGCCGCGGCGATGAGGAAACGGATGGGCCGTGTTTTTGCTGCCGAGACGACGAATGGTGCCAGCAAGTAGAATTGACAGATCAGCGGAACGTAATAGTATGCCGGGTGTGCGCCGCCGCTGACCAGGCGCCACACGTACTCTCCCGGTGGATAAATCTTGCCCTGCATCGCGTCCAGTATCAGGATCGCGCACGACCAGATCAGGTAGGGGATCAACAGGCTTCTTATCCTCCGCAGGATCACCTTCCATTGGAGCGTGACCTGCGCACTGCGTGCAGAATAGGCCAGAAAGAACCCTGAAAGAAACAGAAATGCCGCCACGGCAAAAGATGCCCAGCTTCGCACGGCTACCAGGATGTAGTACGACAGGGTACCGATCTGGTCATAGTTGGGCACCGTCACAGGCCGGTAGCGGTCTGTCCAGAAAAACATGGCGATAAAGCCCCATCCTGCCGCGTGGCTGGCGACAACGGCCAGAATGGATAACCCGCCGAGCAAGGAGAGACGCCGGATCATACCCGGACTACACCTGCACAAACTCGATCAGATCGTAGCCGCTGCCCCACGGGTCGCCGCGCTCAAAGACGCCCAGCCCGGCCGAATGCGCGACCTCGAGGTACGCTGCCGCTTCAGGCACCACGCCTGTCTCGGCAGTGAGAAAGTCACACATCACGCAGTCGATGGCCACGGGATCGGTGGAAAAGAAGAGGCTGTTCGGAACGTCGTTGCCAAAGGTCTGCCACACCGCCGGCGGATCGGTATTCCTGTCCTTGGCTGCAAACAGGCCGTCGCCGATGGTCAGGATGGTCTTGCTCCGGATGTGGGGGTTCTTGTACAGGTCTACCATCGGATTATAGTCGGTGCGAAAGTACTCTCTCGCCAACGAAATGTATGGGTGCAAGCCCGCCGGTGCATCGATCGTGCCTAGGTGGTTCTTGAACGACAGCGTGACGCCTGGCCCTGGGTGTGTTTTCATGATCGGTACATTGATCAGATAGGTGGCGCCAATCAGCACATCCGTGATCCTCGTCGTCGGCGGAAGGGGTACGCCGGCAGGCGGAGAGTAGATCACCACCGCGTTTGGATCGCCGCTTGCAAAGGTGGCATACTCGTAACCGCAGGCGACCTTGCCGAAAAATCGGATGTTCGAGTACTGGCTGGCGTTGGAGAACCGGTAGGGAATGGCCCGCTTGGCCTCATAGACCCAGATGTCGTTTTCCTGAACGTCGATGGACAACAAGCCGCGCACCACGGCGTTGACCGGCTCCATGAGCGCGTCGATCTGCGCGTCCGTATCTGTACATTGCGGAGCATTGTTCAGATTCACCTTGATGGCAATCCCCTGGCCCGGCTGGTAGTTGGGTAGAATGGCCTGCCACGCGGCCGACAGGGACTGGGTTCCTGTAAGAACCATGATCCCCTGGTCGACCATGTCATCCACCGTTGACTGGCTCACATAGTCCCAAAAGTTGGTCTGTCCATTCCACGACGTCGCGTTCGGATTGTGGACGTGAACGACTCGAGCCGAAGAAGGCGGGTTGTCATCCGTCGCAGTGGGTGTCGGAGTGTCTGTGGCCGTCGGCGATGGACTGTTCGTGGCTGTGGGTGTGCTGGAGGCGGATGGCTGGCGCGTCCCCGTCGGCGTCGCCGTCGGCGATGGACTGTTCGTGGTTGTGGGTGTGCTGGAGGCGGGTGGCTTGCGCGTCGCCGTCGGCGTTGCCACGCCTTCCGCATCATAACCTTGGGTCAAGTTCGGCAGCCAGTAGCTCGACAGTTCGTCCGAGACCACCGGCGAGCCTCTCCTGATGGCCTGGATCAAACCGGCTCCACCGGCTATCGATGCAATCAGCGCCATAAATTTGCGTCGCGATAACTTGATCACTTGTCCTAGCTCCTGTTCATCGTCCTTCTCTTGACACAAACAGCCATTCCATATACTTTGCAAAGGTCTCGATCGTCCAGTCTTGGACTTCACACCGGCACAGCTGGAAGCGATCCGCCTTCGACGTGACCAGGCCCGGCATGGCAGTGCAGCCGGCTCGAAACCCGGCCTTTCTCGCAATCTCAACCGTCTCGTCAGTCAAGTCTTGGGCTCGTCCGTACGGATAGGCAACCGCGAGGACAGGCTTCTCGACGATCCTTTCCAGCTCACGGCGGCTTTCTACCATCTCCTCTTGCTGGCGCTGTGGTGAAAGTGAGCTGAGTGGCACGTGATGGACTGTGTGAGCGCTGATGGTTATCAGCTCGTCGTCGCTCAACCTTCTCAATTCACTGAGAGTGAGGGGACGGCAATCGGCGCTCCAGCCGTCGTGTCCCCCACTCCACGTGGATAGAACATCCGTCACGCTGTCCCGGTCCGCGGTGCCAGACACCTTGACGATTCTGGAAAGCTCCTTGTGCGCTCTTTGCCGCTCCTCAAGAGAGCGGGTAGACCACCGGTACTCCTTGTTGGCAACCAGTAGACTCAGGTGATCAGGCGTCTCCTGGGTCGACAACAAGAAGCGATCCAGATCATCCCACCAAAAAGCTCGTTCGCGGCCGATGGTCTCTGTGATCACAAATATTGTCGCGGGGACCTGAGCCGAGGTCAAACATGGCAAGGCGTGATCCAGGTTGTTGGCGTACCCATCGTCAAAGGTCACGGCGACGGCCCGGTGGGGGATGTCGCCCCGCTCTGCGGCTTCAACCAGGTCGAGCAGATGCATGGGGTGGCACGTGTCGTGCAGGTATGCCACGTGTTGGCGAAAGCGCACGGGAGAGACGTTCGTCCCCCGCGGATCAGGCAGCGCATTGCTGATCCGGTGATACATCAACACCAGCCCGACAGGCTTGAAGTGTCTCATCATGGCACGCATCGATCTTGAAACCCGTTCTACCCCTCTCATTGATGCAGCCGGCTGATAGTATCAGTGTAACTACTACTTGTCAAAATAATAGAATACCCTAACCACACGAGTCTGGCCCACCTGTGGCTCATCTGCTTCTCCGGCTCCGCACGACATGTACCCCCAGTGTTCCAACTACAAGAAGTCCCGATAGCCCGCCTGCCAGCAGGAGCGGAAGCGGAACGTCGGAAGATCCGCTGTCGGGCATCCGCGCTACGACGCCGGACTCAATTGTGGCAGTGGGGGAGATCGGCACCGTTAGGGTCTCCTCAGGCGGCACCGGTGTGCTGGCTATGGCGGGTGTTAACCTTGTCGGCGCAGCGAGGCTGGCCGTGGTCGAGATGGCCCGCCCCACGTGCCAGATCGCCGTGACTGGGTCGTCGCCCGCTCCGGCCAGGCCTTGAAATATGACGTCGAGCCGGCCGGCCTCGGGTCGAATCGCGGCAATGGTGCCGGGCGCGCCGGCAGGCGTTGCAAGAGACGTCGTCTCCGGTTCGGACCACTGCGTGCCGTTCCATGTAGCGTGAAGGAGAACCGGGCCGTTGCCGCTGTCGTCGCTCATGCTGACGATGTGAATTGCCCCACCCCCGGTCGTCACACCTGTCGTGCCCGACGCGCCGCGAAAGCCCGGCACGCGCACTCGACGTGTCCACGTTTCTCCCCCATCTTCCGACCACGTGTGCCACCAGGCGTTGGCTTCGCCCGTCTCGTGCAGCAGCAGGTGCACTTGGCCTGTAGAACTTGTTACCAACTTGGGCCAGCCATAGCCGCTCTCTGCCACCAGTTGCGCTGTGGACCACGTTCCGCCGCTATCGTCCGAATGCGCATAGTAGACGTTCGATGCCAGATCGAGACCCGACAGGCCTGTCTCAACCCAAACGCAGTGCAGCCTGGACAAATGGTCGACGGCGAGGCGAGGATAGTCGACGGCCGTCCATCCTGCCCGCGCCGCGTCAAAAACACGGTGAACGTCAGACCAATGTTCCCCCCCATCTGTCGATGCGACATGATAGATGCCTCGCTCTTCGTTCACCGGGACGGCGAAAACCACGTGAGATGTCTTGCTGCCCTCTACTGCGATATCAGGCCAGCTTACCACGCTGGCAGGCGACGGCAACGGCACCGGATCGGTCCAACCGGCAGCCGAGTATGCGTCTTGTGCCAGAGATCGACTGTACATTACCTCACTGTCGAACCCTGCGACCCACGCCGCGTGCACATGGTCACCTCCCGCCGCCAAGGCAACCTGTGATGCCCCCCCCTCTGGTGAGGCCACCACCGCTGCCGCCGGCGTCCACTGTAGCCCACTATCTGCCGCGGTTTCATCGCCTCCACTACCTGTCACATCCGGACTGCCACCGGTGTAATAGATGGACGGTTCGCTTTGGCCCAACGTCCCTTCCTGTGTCCACATCACGTGCACGAGATCGGCGCCCGTCGTGGAGATAGCTGTCGCGTTTGGGATGCCTGATGTTTCCGCCAAGCGGACAGGAGGCGACCAGGGTGAGGGCGGAGAAAACACCATCTGAAGGATGTTTTGCTCGCTCACGACTCCCCACACGTCTCCATGTTGATCGGTGCCTACGACAACCAGTACCCGCTCCTCCTGACTCTCCTTCGAGTCGCCGGGAGCCGATGCTACGGCGCCGCGCAGTTGTCCGAGAAAAAGGTGTTTCTCGCCATCTGCCCTCTGAAAGCTAAACGTCAGACTTTTAGGGTCCGACCACTGCTCGCTGTCCCATGCTGCCAATGTCAGATAGTCGCTGCCGCCACCTGCCACCAACAGGGTCTCTTGGCCCGGCATTTTCGTTACAAAGTGCTCGGATGGGCAAGCAAGGATGTTTTTGAGAACCTGCTCGCCCGCAAGGATGGCCCCAGCCTCGATCTCGTCAACCGGAGTTTGATATAGGAAACAGAGCGGACCATCGTGCATCCCCTCCCACAGCAGCAACATCTCATCTCCCGGCCCTTGAACCAACATGCCATGGCTCGGGTGGTCCTGCCCAGCAGTAGTCGGTGTCACTATATCCCATGTGTTGCCCTCGTCCACAGAGTAGGCAAGCACCAGCTGTTCGAGACCGGGAGTATCCCAGGTGACATAGATACTACGGCCTTTGGTTGCCATGTCGAGATGTGCTGTTTCCGTCGACAAAAGCCGGAAATAGCGCGATTCCTGAATTACAACAGGTGTGCTCCACGCTTCGCGGTCCAGATCAAAGTGGCGGTAGAACACGCCTGCCGGCGCCGATGGCGTGTGTTGGGTGTGTATGTAAACCAGATGCAGTTGCCCCGACTCTCCAGGCACCACTCGCCAGATCGCCGCGGAGGGAGCAACGGTGCTCGGAAAGGTCCAGGCAGTACGGTCACTCGTCAACCGTGCATGCTTGAGTACTTGCTGGCCCGAGCTGTTTTTGCCCGGCCCTAACCAAAAAGCGTGGGTGTAGCCGGCGATATCGGTGATCAGGGCGGGCAGCTTTCGATCCGGTAGAGGTATCGGCTGGGGCTGCGACCATACCGCGTGCCACCGACCTGTTGTCTCTGTTCCGGTCACCACCTCCGAGAATGAGAGCGTGCCTTCGGACAAGGTCAGGCCGTCGAACTGGTCCCACCAGAACGCGCGGACGGCGTCGCCGGCCCCGGAAACGATCTGCGGCTCGGTCGCAGCGCCGCTCTGGGAGAGATTGGTGAGAAACCCAAGCGCCGGCTCACCTTGGGAATCGTCGCTCCCTCTGTCTGGCGCTGCGGGTACAAACGAGTCTTCCAGTGGCCCGGTTTCGGTGCCAAGAACCCATACGTCGCCGCCCTGGTCTACGCCGGTTACCATCAATGTGGTCTCTGTGCCCCTGTCCTCCTGCGCGGGCGCCAGGGCAGCGCTCAGGCCACTCAGGGTTACCTGGACGCCCGTTTCTGGATCGGCAAAGAGGAACGAAATGTGGCGCGAGCTCAACCACTGCTCGCCGTTCCATGCGGACAGGATGAGGGCATCGCCCACGGTGCTGGCCGCCAGGAGTTCGACCTCGGCCCGCTGTCCTTCCCACACCAATGCCCTCGAGCGCCCTGGAACGGCAACGAGCTGCCCATGCACAGGCTCCTCATCAGCGACGGTATATGGCCTCGGCTCTTTCCACGTCGCGCCAGCGTCGTTCGACTCGGATACCATGAGTTGCGCACGCCGGGGATCGCGCCAGACGATGTATACGATGCCTTCCCCATCGACCGACACCTGAAGGTGGCTCTCTTCTGTGTCGACCAGGCGGAAATAGTCCGACTCGATCACCGGTTTGGGCGCACTCCAGGTGCCCTCTCCATTGATCGACTGCAAATAGTAAACCCCCGGCCGCTCTCGCTGTGAGGCATTCGGTCGCACGTATGCCGCGTGCAGCTCACCAGAAGGACCTGCCGCGACAGCGGGCGAAATTGCCGACGCTGCCAGCATGGTGGGATCGGACCACTTTTGCGCGTTGTGGGCGAGGCGGCTGGAAAGCAGCGCTCGGTTGCCCGATTCCGCATCAGGCAGCCCCACCCACATGGCGTGGAACGTGCCGTCGGCACCAATCAAGTGGAAATCGAGCGACTCCAGATCGGCCTGTGGCGCGAGAAGGGACACGGCTTGGGGGGCCGACCACCTCTGCTTGGCCGCTCTGTCATCCTCGACCCCGTCCGACACCATCATAAACCCGGCGTAATGATCCCACCACACGATGCGAGTATGACCATTGGGGAGCCACGTAATGACCGGGCGACTTGCCCCTCCCTGTTGAGATAGGTTCTCCGGTTGCGTCCACGCGCCTACGTCCTGGTAGCCGGGCGTGCCAGCGCGCGCCAGGGTGGGCGAGGTGGCGACCGCCATTGCTACCAGGAGGCACACCGCCGGGCAAAACTGGAACACGCACACCGAGATCCGGCGACACTTCATGCGCGAGTTCCCAGGATAGTGGGCTTGGGAGCTATCGGAACGTGCTCGATAGTGACCGCATCGAGGTATGACCAGAAATGGCCCTTTGTGGCTTCCGACTCGCTCGACGATAGAGCATCGACGACCCGGATCGGATCGCTGGGCCGGAGGGATTGCGCTTGAAAGTTCCGGACAAACTGATGATGTATCAATTGCGTCGACAGGATGCCTACCAGGGCCATGCTGTCTGTTTCGCTTAACTTCATAGCCCTTTCCGTTTTTGTCTTTAGCAGCGACACGGCTGTGACATCAAAGACGCCGCTGTCACGCAGTGCACTCTCTGACAGGAGATCGGCCACATAGTCGGGCGCGGTTGGGTGGAAAAAGCTGCGATGGATGGGTGCGCGATATGGTTGCTTGGGGCGGTTCCAGATTTCGCTGGGCACCAGTTTTTTCCCCAGTTGTTTGAGCAGCCACTTCTCTGTCAGGCCGGCGAGCTTGTATCGCTGTGGCAGGGCATTGCAAAACTCGATGACTCGATGGTCGAGGAAAGGGAACCGGCCTTCGACCGAATGAGCCATTGCCATGCGGTCGCCCTGAGACGAAAGCAGATACTGCGACATAAAGATCGTCATCTCAAGGTACTGTGCCTGAGCGAGGTGCGACCATGTCTCGAACCGAGGAGGCAGCGCCGGGAGCGGTTCGATCTCTGCGTCGCCCCTCGGTGCATCGCCCTTGCCCTGTTGCAGAAATCGACATAACCGGCTCGTCGTTTTCCAGCGGAGGAGGTGAGAGTAGTAGGGCGAGGCGGTGTCAGACAGGTTTTGGCGAAAGAAGGAAGCAAGATAGGCGCTGCTGCTTTTCTTCAAGTCGTCGATGTATGGGTAGAGACGCTGGAGGAGCAGCGGCCGAAAGGTAGATTCAGGATTCCTCGCCCAAAACCGGCGGACCTGCATCTCCTTAAAGATGTTGTAGCCCCCCAGCGTCTCGTCTGCCCCCTCCCCGGTAAGGACAACCTTCAGGTTGTTATCGTGCACCAGCCTGGACAGGAGAAACATCGGAGCCGGCGAGGTACGCAGGATGGGAACTTCGGTGTGCCAGATCACGTCGGGAAATACGAGCCCGATTTCAGAAGTAGAGCACGAAACGATGTGATGGTCTGTGCCGAGCAGCGCACACATCTGTCGCTGATAGCGACTTTCATCAAAGGCGGGGTCATCAAAGCTGATGGAAAAGGTCTCAAGCCGATTATCGGTCTGTTTTCGAACGATCGCAGCAACAACGGACGAGTCGAGCCCGCCACTTAGATAGGCTCCCACGCGAACGTCCGCGCGCAGCCGCAGTTCTACCGCATCGATGAGCAGTTGCTCGAATTGCTCGATGGCCTCCTTGGCCAGGACTGACCTGGGCGGGGGCTCGGAAAAGTCCAGTGCCCAGTAGGTGTTTGTCTCTAGTTTGTGTTCGTCGGCCAGCAAATAGGTTCCGGGAGGAAGGTCCTGGATACCGGCAAAAATAGTTCGCGGCGATAGCGTGCTCCAGTAGGTAAAGACCTGCCGCAGTGCCATCTGGTCGATCGTGGCGTTGACGGCCGGGTAAGCCAGCAGGGCCTTGATCTCGGAGCCAAAGATCAACTGCTTGCCCACAACCGTGTAGAACAGGGGGCGAATGCCGACACGATCCCGCGCGAGAAAGAGTCGTCGCGAGCGCGTGTCCCAGATGGCAATGGCGAACTGGCCGTTGAGCCACTCCAGGCAGCCGGGGCCATACTCTTCGTACAAATGCACAATCACTTCGGTATCGCTGTTCGTCGAGAAAAGATGCCCCCGCTCCTGTAGCATCTTGCGCAACTCGAGATAGTTGAACACCTCGCCGTTGAACACGATCCAGAGCGTGCGGTCCTCATTGCAGATCGGCTGCTGGCCGCTGCCGAGGTCGATGATGCTCAGGCGAGCGCTGGCCATGGCCAGGTCGCGATCGCGATAGATGCCAAACTCATCCGGTCCCCGGTGTCGGATGGTGCCGAGCATCCGGCGCATGATCGACAGGCTGGTGGGTAACGATTCTGCCAGGTTTAATACACCAATGATTCCGCACATCGTCTGTCGCTCTGTCTAGACCGAACCGATCACTCCAGATCGGTCTTGGTGATCTTGCCCGACGAGGTCTTGGGCAGCGCCTTGCAGAACACGATATATCTTGGGACCATCAGGTCCTCCAGGTTTGCCCGGCAGTGGGCCAGCACATCGGCTTCGCTCAACGCCGGATTCTGCCGGACGATGAAAGCCTTGATGGCCTGACCCAAGATCTCGTCGGGCGTCCCGACGACGGCAGCCTCTCTGACCCCCGGGAGGGCATACAGCACGTTTTCGATCTCTTTGGGCGATACCTTTTCCCCGCGACTCTTGATGATGTCGTCACTTCGCCCGATAAAGTACATGTAGCCTTCTTCATCCATTGAGAAAAGATCACCGGTGTAGCACAGTCGCTCACCGGGCAGGCTGCCGGGCCGGAAACGCTGCGCCGATGCCAACGGATCATTCCAGTAACCGCGCATTACGTGTCTTCCACGAACCACCAGCTCACCGACCTGCCCGGGGCCAAGGCGGTTGCCCGCCGCGTCCTCGATCCACACCTCGGTGCCAGGAATCGCGATCCCTACCGAGCCGGGGCGCCGGTCGAGCTCTTCCGGTGGCATGTACAGCGTGCGCTTGCTCTCTGTCAGGCCATACATGGAATAGATCTGCGCATCAGGAAGCGCCGCGCGGATCTTGGCGATGTGGCTGGGGGGCAATGTGGCTGCCGTGTTGGTCAGGTACCGCAGCCGCAAATCATATTGGCCAAGATCCATCTGCAACAGGATGGAAAAAATCGTGGGCACCCCTGGAAATCCGGTCACCCGTTCATCCTGCATTCGTTGCAGCACCATCGCCGGGTAGGAGAACCCTTTTTCGAGCACGAGCGTGCCGCCGAATTTAAAGACCATCAACAACTGGTACAGGCCATAGTCGAAGGAGAGGGGCAGGGCGTCGATGACAATGTCGTCGGGTGTGTTGTGTAGATATTGTATGATAGAGCTGGCGGCAAAGCTGACGTTGCTGTGATCCGACATGACGCCCTTGGGGTCTCCAGTAGTGCCTGACGTATAGATCAGGCAGGCGAGATCGAGATCGATGTTGACGATGGGCGGGCGGCTCCCAGGGAATTGGTGCTGGAGATGCTGGAAGCAAAGAATGCGGTCCTCGGGCCGAACATCCGATGGTGGTGGCGCCAGAATCGCGCACAGAAGCGAAGGTACGTCGGCTATCAGCCGTCGTGTTATGTCTAGCTTGCGCCCCGACGTGACCAGCATGCTGGCCTGGCAGTTGTTGAGGATGTACGTGAGCTTGGCCGGCTTGGTCGAATACGTGACGGGGACAAAGACCCCGCCGGCTTTCAGTGTCGCAAAGATGCTCACGACTAGCTCGACACTGTTGGGCAACCAGAGTACAACACGATCCCCCCGGCTCAGTCCGTTGTACTTCATCGCGTTGGCGAGCCGGTTCGCGAACAGTTCAACTTCGCCGTAAGAGAGGCGCTGTCCATCACAGATGAGTGCTGTTTTGGCGCCGTGCCAGTCGGCGCTTCTCTCCAGAAAGTTTTGAACAAGCATCATGATATGACCCTGACTGATAGCTTCAGATAGACATAGTTGGCAATGTTGCTGATCGAGTCAAAATTGCTAGGTACCAGCTCATTATCCTCGACCGTGATCTCAAAGTAGTCGCTTACAAAGGCGGCGAGCTCTATAACGCCCATCGAGTCGATGATGCCTTCTTCGAGAAATGAGACGTCGTCTGGATAGGGGTATCCATCCCCACTATACAAAATGTCGTCTGCGATGAACTGGCGAATAGCTCTTTCAATTGTTTCCATTTCGCTTCCCTCATTCTTTTGCTATTAACTGGACGCCACTGTGCCTTATTCGACAGCGGGCGATATCGCCCGCTGTGATAGTCCTAGATCTCGGCGTGCAAATAGCCACGTCACGTGTGGGAGATGGTGCAGGAACAAGCCGAGTTCCTCTCCCCCATGATTGTCGAGAATGAACAACAATTCATAGTTATCGAGGAACAGGTCGTTGGTGATGAACCGTTCACCGCCGGTGCCATACAAGCCACCCATGCTATTCGGGGTGTCCGACTCGAGCACAACAAACTCCGGTTCTTGATCGAGAAGGTAGGCGACCGTCCAGCCGTTGCGTGCAATGTATGCATCTGTGAGGCCGATCATGTCCACGACCCGGTGCCGGGAGAGGTAGCCGATCGCGCCGACGTTGCCGGCCACGATCGTGGCATCGGGCGGGGCGTTCTCGGCGAGCCATTGTCCGACCTGGACGTATTGCCCATCCACGATGCTGCGCATCTCCAGCGCCCAGCGGTAGATGCTCATGTTCATCTGCGTCGCCATGACACGCTGGAAAAGGTTGGCAGTGTAGAGCAGGGGCGCTACTGCATAGAGCAAAAGGGATGCCAGAATGACTGCATGCGTTGCTCGTTTGCGCACACTGCCCATGAACGCGTGATGTGTGATCCAGTCCAGTGGCCCACGCGCCAAGAGCAGGATCAACGGGGTTATCGGCAAGGCAAGTCGGTGGCCGGGCATCCAATCAGAGCCGACGAGGTTGAGAAGCGCCAGGGCCGCGATGGCTCCCACCAGGTAGAGGTCCTGCGTCACGATTCTTTCGCGATAACAGAGGCCATAGATCGCCAGCAGAACAAAAGGAAAGATGCGCAAGATATAGGGGATGAGGTAAATCGCAACGTGGCCCGCCATCTCGACAGCGCCTGAACTCGCCTTGACGTAGGCTGTGTTCGGTAGAGGATAGCCAAAGTACCACCACCGCCAGGCAAAATAGATCACGTACAGGGTGCCAAATGCGCCAACCCAGGCGAGGTACCGCAGCATCTGACGTCGAGCGACACCCTGTTTGATCCAGCTAGCGAGTCTGAGCAGTACGAGAACGCCAAAGACAGCAACACCCTCTGGCCTCGTGAGTGCCAGCAAGGTCAGGTAGAGCGACGACCAGTAGTAAGTGGCATTGTCCGCGTCTGACTCTTCGCGGAAGAAGACATAGAGGGCGCACACGAGCAAAAAGATAAAGAGTGCGGTCTCGAGTCCACCCACCGCCCACAGAGCAAACGAAGGCATGCTCGCAAAGAGCAGCGCCGGGATCGCCGCATAGTTGCTCGTGGGTGCCAGTAGCCGCGTCGTGTGATACAGTAGCACGATCGTGACGAGGCTGAGGGCAACACTTGACGCTTTCATGCTCAACACGAGTGGCAAGCCGGCGAGGTCAAAGGCAGCTCCCATAAGCACCCAAAGAAAATTCGTATATCCTTCTACCGGCGCATCGCCCGAGTTCCACACCAAACCGTGACCACGCGCGAGGTTTTCGGAGTAGCGAAAAGAGATGTAAGCGTCATCGACGGTCAATGAGAAAAGAAGACTCTCTATTGCAAGAAGAGAGATGACGGCAGCACCAAGGAGCAGCGCCGAACCAGAGACGCGCGAACGTCGGGTCATCCTCGGGCTCGTCACGGAAACTGGCGATTTCGTCGTCATGGATCCCCGTTCATGTGGTTCTCGGCGGGCTCTCTATCTTGAACCATCTCACGCGCTCGTGTCGGCCGCTTGAAGTGAAACCGGCGCGGATGCTGTATGGCCATCAAGATCCGCGGTCACCATACGCTCTCGTTCATTCAGCCCGGCCAGCACACGCATGACAACCCATGAGATCTGGAACTGGACACCGACCAGGATGAGCATCGCACTTCCAAGGAGGTAGAGCCAAAGCCGACTGACCGGCCACCCGGTGAAGCCAAATCTGAGGCTTATGCCACCGAGCACCAGGCCCCCGAGGAACGAGAGAACTCCAATCCAGCCGAAATGGTGCTCCAGGGGTGGGTGGAAGAGGCGCTGACCAAAGAGCCCCTGGCGAACCGACTGTTTGTGGAATAGAGAGACCAGGTAATTAAAGGTGGCCCCCAGCGAAAAGATGCTGACTCCCATGACTACGAGAACCTGGACCGCAAACAGGCCCGCCGTTCCCCGCGTGTCCAGTTCTGTGACACCTCGCAGCCGGAGCACCACCAGCGCCATCCCAAGCAGGGCGGCAAGCGCCAGGCAAGTCAGGCCCGCAAACCCTAGAATCCGCACTGGATTATAATCCAAGGCCGTCCACAGGATCGACTGCAGGAACCGCGTGCCGTCGCCGACGATCGTCAGCTTGGACCGACCAACGCGTTCGGCGTAAGGAATCGGCAGTTCGACCATTTTGAGGTCTTCGTGGATGGCGCGGGTGCTCATCACCGGCGTAAAGTTCAGCCCATCCGGGAGAGGATAGAGATGCGGCAGAGCATCGCGTCGTAAGACGCGCATGCCACTGGCGCTATCTGAAATCCGCCGGTTGCCGATCAGGCTGACCAGCACCGCGAAAAAGATGTTCCCGATCCGCCGGCTCAGCGGCATCTGGCTGTCGGCGCCGGCCATGCGCGAGCCGATGACGAGATCCGCATCCTGCTCACGCCCAGCCTGCAGCAGAGCGGGAAAGTGCTCCGGCGGGTAGGTGCCGTCGGCGTCGAGGAATCCAAGCCATTCCCCCTGGGCGTGGGCGAACCCGGTTTTTAGTGCGGCGCCGTAGCCATAGTTGGTCTGATGCTGGATGAGGCGGACCTCCGGGCAGCATGCCGCGATCTCGGCTGTTTTGTCGCGCGAGCCATCGTCGACGACAATCACCTCGAGCGCGACGTCCTGCGCGCGCAGTAACGGCCGGATCGCCGTGACGCGCTCTGCGATCTCGGCAATGCCGTCCTCCTCGTTATAGGCCGGAATCACAACCGATAAGGTTTCCATACGTTCCATCTCCCATCGCGCCACACCACGGCGCGCATCACTGGCCCTGCGCCGCGCGCCGGATCGCGGCTTCGCGGCCGGCGTCCTCAATATACCCGTACCAAAAGACCCGCGCCGCGAGTTGGCCCTGCTCGTTGTTCACGTTCGCCCACAGCACCTCGCCCTCGTCCTGGTAGCCGTTGGCGATCAGCGCCTCGCCAAACAGTTGCCGTGTGGTCGTGCTCCATGGCTCGGCTGTGTAGGCACGCCGCAGATGCGCCAGCGCATCCTCATACTCACCCAAAGACAGCTCGATCATCCCCAACCGCCGGTTCGCCGTCGCGTTGGCTTCATTCAGAGCCAGCGCGCGCTCGAAAGCGCCCACTGCCGGATCGAGGTCCACCGCCCTGCGCACCGCATCCTGGAGCGGCCACTCGGGCCACGAGTAGACGCGCAGCTCAGCCTGGCTCTGGCGGACGGCCCCAAGGTTGCTGTAGACAAGCGAGAGCGTCCTCCCGGGCCACAGCAGGGTGGGGATCGCCAGGGCAGCGAGCCCCACCATCCACGGCCGCGGCACCGCGCGCCGCCGGGATTCGCGTCTCGGACCCGGCCGGAGCGCCGCAAAGGCGACAGGCAGGAAGAGCAGAAACACAAACTTGCCATACAGCGCCGTGTCCACAAATCCGTGAACCAGGATCACCACGATCGACAGCGCCGCCACGCCCAGTTGCGGCGCCAGGGACTGTTCAGTATCCTCGCCAGCGCCCGCAGCGCCTCGCCACGCCGCCACGGCGACCATCCCCCACATCCACAGCAGGGCCAACAGCCCGGGCAGGCCCTGATCGATCGCCAGGCTCAGGAAAAGGTTGTGGCTGTGCTCGATAAATCCGACGTGGATCAACATGGCGTACGACGAATAGAGCATCTGAAAGCCATCCAGCCCGGCGCCGATCAGCGGGTAATCGGACGCCAGCAGTAGGCTGTCGCGGTGGAATCCGAATCGGCTGAGCAAGCTGTCGGTGCTGAACAGATCGCGGGCCAAAACATCACTTCCCCTCAAGCCGATGCCTGCCACGATGCCGGCGGCCGCGGCGAGAAGCAGAAGGGCAACCCACGCCCCCCTCCTCCACTCGGGGCGGCGACGGGTCATCCGGCCCGCAAAGAACCAGGCCCCGGCGCACACAGCGCTCGCCGCCAGCGCGAGCCAGGCGCCGCGCGACTGTGTCGAAAGCAGCCCTAGCAGGATCAGGGTCAACGCGCCGGTGGCAGCAATGGGCGACAGCCACATTGCGGCGCGGCGCACGTTCCGGCCTGCCTTCACCCCGTGCCACGTGTGCCAGCCGTTCCACACCGCGAACGGGGCAAGCATCGCCAGGACGCCGCCTGCCTCGTTCGCATTGAGCCTCGGGCCGGGAACGGTTGGGCGCAGCGACTGCCACCCCACGCCGAGATCGGTGATGACCTGCGCCTTGACCGCGTGCGCGCTCCAATCGTGCGTCAGCACGAAATAGAGGGCCAGGCAAGCCCCGCCTATGGCCGGGATCCAGGCCATTGCCACAGGTTGGAGGCCAGCGTTTGCCAGCGCGTAGAGGAGCAGCACGCCTCCGATGATCAGCCAGAACTTGGCCCAAGCCGCGTCCCGGTCATAGGCGGCCCAGACGCTTACAGCAGCCGTAAGCAGGAACAGGGCAAGCGGCGTCTCGAAGCAGGTGCGCCGCCCAACATAGCCGCACAACGACAGGCGTGCAGCACATGGTGCGAGGGCGATGACCAGCGGCCAGGCGCCCAGCCGGGGGAGCAAATACCCGAGGAGCACGGCGGCTCCTGTACACCCCAGATCGAGGGGCAGTAACCAGGAGGCTCGCATGTGATGTCTTGTAGCCGTAACATCAGATATGACGAATGATTGTTCTTTATGCATCGGCCATGCTCAGGGCAGGCTCCGCCGATCTGACAAGCTGCCGTTCTTCTTGTCAGATCATGTTCTGCGTTTTGGCTGCGCGACCAACCACATCCCTTTTCCCGCTAGTCGCCGAGCGAGCTATGCGGAGGTAGGCGGTCAACCGGTTGGTAGGCTCGCGGCACTGTATTACCGATAGGCGTCAAGAACTGGTAGCAACCGGCCGCCGGCCGGCGCTGCTGTGCCCGAGACTACAGAGTTCCAAGTCGTTGAAACAAATATCCTTCGCCGCGCCGCGTGACGATCCGCTTGGGGCTGCCGGGGTCTGGCTCGAGTTTCTGTCGAAGCTGGTGGACGTAGAGTTTGATCGAGTCGCGGGTGCCATCGCACTTTGTTCCCCACACGTGCGTCATGATCTCATCGTGAGACAGAACTTGTCCTTCGTGAGCGGTGAAACAAGTCAGAAAACGGAACTCGGTGGGAGTGAGGAGAACCGGCTCGCCGTTGAACGATACTTCTTTCCGGGTCAGATCGATGACCAGGTCTCCGTCCACAAAGTAATTCTGCATAGTGCGCGACACTGCAGACAGGTTGCGTCTCAGGAGAGCGCGGATGCGAGCCACGAATTCTTCCTTGAGAAACGGCCTTCCCATGCAGTCATCGGCTCCCCAGTTGAGCGCTTTTACCCGGTCCCGTTCTTCCATGGAGGACAGGAGCAGCATCAGAGGTTTGTCCAGAAAGGTCAGCAGCCTGTGATAGAACTGCCATTCCTGTTCGCGATTGCCTATGGCCAGGATCACAACATCGGGATCGATGACCAAAAGCTTCCGTATGGCATCGAGCCCCAGCGCTTCGTGATCGACACGAAAATCCTCACGGACGAGCAGTGAATGCAAATCCGAAAGCAAATCGGGGTCTTGACCAATTACCAACAGGTGACTCACGATCTCTGCTTCCTTTCCCCCCAGTGGGATGCATGTTGACCACGCGCGACGACTTCAGGAGCCAGGCGTCTATAAGGTATAATAGGGGTAAAAGGTTGAGCTTTCGTAAAAGAAGGGTTTGGATAAGGTTGGAAAAGAGGTTAAAAAAGGTAAAGGGGGATCAGGGAATCTGGAACCGGTATCCGAGTCCCCTCTCCGTGATGATGTAGCGCGGTTTCTGCGGGTTGGGTTCTATCTTTTGCCGGAGGTGATGGATATACACCTTCAAATAGTCGGTCTCGTTGATATACTCCCAGCCCCAAACCTGAGTCAGCAGGCTTTGATGCGTCAGCACTCGGCCAATGTTCTCGACAAAGCAGCTCAGAATTTTGAATTCGATGGGAGAAAGCTCGCGGGCCTCTCCGGCGACGATCACCCGACGGCATTTTTGATCTACTGTCAGGCGCTCGTCGATTTTCACTGCGGCCCCGTTCGTGATTGGCTGCGTGCGTCGGCGGAGAACAGCACGAATTCGAGCCGACAACTCCATAAAGCGGAAGGGTTTGGTAATGTAATCATCGGCCCCCATCTCGAGACCTCGAATGGTGCTCAGTTCCTCGTTCACAGCCGTAAGCATGATAATGGGCACGTCAGACAACTGGCGGATTCTTCGACAAGTCTCCCATCCGTTCATGCGCGGCATCATCACGTCGAGCAAAATCAGGTCGGGATTGTGGAGCTGGAAGCTTTGCAGCCCTGCTACTCCATCACAACCTGATACTACTTCATACCCTTCCGCTTGCAGTCGGACACGCAGCATCGAGATGAGGTCCTGCGAATCTTCGATGATGAGGATCTTGATGGTCAAGTCAGATGCCTCCACTTCTGGGAGATACCCTTACGGCTCCACTGCACTCCCCCTCTACTGCGGTGATGTCCTGTCGCGGTTGGAGGATTTAGCACACATACTGTGTGCTAATTCAATGTGAACCTTACAGTACGACGATTAT
>JAFGIA010000270.1 GCA_016929795.1 Anaerolineae bacterium | reverse complement strand
CGCCTGCAGGCCCTTGCGGCCCTGCTCGACGTTGAACTCGACGCGCTGCCCTTCTTCCAGATTCCGGAAGCCCTGTCCTCGGATCTGTGAATAGTGGACAAAAACGTCTTCGCCCCCTTCCCTTTGAATGAATCCATACCCCTTGGATCCATTAAACCACTTGACAGTTCCGGTTTCTCTTTGAGACATGCTACTTTACTACCTTTCGAAAATTTTGTTAGGAGGAAGGTGTAGCTGGCCGTTACATGAAAAACGCGCCCAGACTCGTAAGCCTGGGCGCATATTTTTGCTCGAACCAGATTCTTACTTCATCCTACGCCTCACATAATACCACGTTCGTCGCATCTTGTCAAGTACGAATGCGTGAAATACCAAGGCTACTGCCAAGTCGGTATCATTGCAAGGGAGTCAACATGCCCTGTCGGGCGCCACGATGAATGAAAATGGGGGCCGAGGTCCCTGGGGTACAGGGCGCGCTCGGCGATCCCAGGGGTTATTTACGAAGGGGCGCCAGAGATCGAAGTAACCCCCAGTGCGGCAGACAGGGATCGCTTTGCTCCGCTGGCGATGACAAGGGGTATCAGGGGGGTCAAGTGACTCTACAGCGGTCATGGCGCTCAGGCAGTGCTATTCGAGCTCCAGTTCGACTCCGAGTAGATAGTGGCGGAACCACGCCAGGTTCTGGTGCATGATAGCGTGGTTCTCGCGCGGCTTGGTGATCGGGTGGCCCATGCCAGGAAAGACAAACAACTCCACCGGCACTCCCATCTCTTGCAGGCCGCGGTAGAGCTCGGTCGCGTTCGACAGCGGCACGCGGCGGTCGTCCGAGCCGTGCTGGATGAGCATTGGCGTGTGGGCATTGACGAGGTTGGTGATCGGCGCGGTTGCCAGGTAACGTGCCCTGTCACGGAAAGGAGAGCCTGACAGATAGTCGGTGGTGAAATCGGGGATGTCGTTGCTGATGTGGTAGGTGTACCAGTCTGCGATGCCGGCACCGACAGACACGGCGCGAAACCTGTCGGAGTGCAGGCCAGCAAAAGCCGAGATATAGCCCCCCTGCGACCAGCCCATGCATCCTACCCGCTCAGGGTCCACCCATCCAAGCTCCACCAGGTAGTCGATGGCGCTCTCCAGATCCCACAGGTCACCCACGCCCAGGTTATTGACGTTCAAGTCGAGAAACTCCTGCCCGCGTCCCATCGAGCCACGATAGTTCGGCTTGAGGACAAGCACATCCTCGTTGACAAACTGCACCGAAGGATAGTAGCGCATGTCCTCGCCGTTCAGCATGGAATCGGGCGAGAACCACGTTGGCCCGCCGTGCACGACAAAAGCGAGCGGGTAGCGCTTGTCCGGATCGAAATTCGCCGGCTTGCGCAGCACACCTTCGATCTCGACACCATCCTTGCTGGGCCACCGGATCGTCTCCACGCTGCCCAGTGCCCAGCCTTCGACGGCCTGGCCAAACTCTGTCAGGCGCTGCACATGGCCTTCGCCTCGGCCTGGATCGCAGACGTACGCTTCCGGGAATGACTCGGCATTGGCGCCGACGAAAGCCACCCGCCCGGAAGACGATAGGTGGAAGGCCTGCTCCATCTCGATCAAAAACAGGCCCTGCAGGTCGACGCGAAGGGGCGGCCCATCGAGCGGCACCTGCGCCAGGTGCATGCGCGTGCCGTCGACGTATGAGGCGAACAGGCCCGCCTGGGTCCAACGCCAATAGAGCAGCGAGCGATCGAGCGAGGTGGTGAGATTGCGCATGGCCGCGAGAAAGGCTGTGCTGTCGGGCGCTGCCAGTGCAGCATCGAGGTCGACGAGCCACAGGTCCTCGCGGGTGTACATCTTGTCGTCGCGCCCACGGTGGCTGACGAGCAGCCGCTGCCCATCGGGCGAGACATCGGCCACCGTGGCGCCGCGCGGCAGGTGCAGGCGGGTGGCAGTGCCGAGGTAGGAAACGTCCTCCTCTTTCTCCTCCCCGGCGGCATTCTCTTTTTTCTCTGCCTTTTTCGCTTGCTCGCGCCGGACATATTCTGCCAACGCTGCCGGTGCGTCGACGGCAAGGCGGTAGCTGCTCGTATCACGCCAGTAGACCAGGTCATCGTGCGGCCAGCAGTTGAGGTACATGGCATCGCCCGTGGGCGAGGGCACGACGCTGAGTATGGCGAGGCGCTCCGGCAGCAGACGGCTCAGCTCGACGATGGGGGCGGCCAGCTTCTCTGCCTCTTTTTCGGTGGCGGTTCTTACCTCATCCCTGTAGCGCTGTACCTCGTCCACCCCAACATAGTAGAGGGCAGACGCGCTCTCTTCCTGCTCGAAGTGGGTGTAGGTCCCGAACCGATCGGTGCGCTCCTTCTTCTTATCGCGCTCCGGGTCGCTGGCGCGAAAGAGGAACCCACCGGCAAAGGGTGCGAACCACTCGACCCCTTTCTCGTGGTCGGTCACCGGCCAACCCTCACCCACCAGGCCCTCGTAGAGTACGATTTGGCACTGGCCGTCGCCACCCGGCTCGGTCTTGCGCACTGCAAGCGTGTCGTCGTCGACCCATTCCACCTGCGCCACGCTGCCACTGCGGTTCACGCGGTGGGATACGCCTGATTCCAGATCGTGCACATAGCACACCGTCTCGTAGCGGTTCTCCTTCCAGTTCGTGGTGCGTACAAGCACCGCTACGCGTCTTCCGCCCGGCGAGATGCGAACGTGATAAGGCATCTCGATCATGAGCATGTCGCGGAGGAAGGGTTGGAAGGTTGGAAGGTTGGAAGGATGGTTTGTTTGGTCGCTTGGTGATTGGTTGAAAGCCAATGGTGTTACTCCTTCTCCCGCTCTGGTCGGCGGAACCGCCCGCGGAACGCTTCGGCCGGGTAGCGGTGTTCATTCGTCTGGAGCTTTCCCAGCACGGCTGAGCTGATATCGAAAGCGAGCGCGTTGCTCAGGCTCAGGCAGTAGATGATCACATCCGCCAGTTCCTCGGCGACGCCAGCGCGGCCATCCGCATCTTCTACTGCGGCCAACGCCTCCTCCGGCGTCAGCCACTGGAAGCGCTCCATCAATTCCGCGGCCTCGATGGCGATCGACATGGTCAGGTTCTTGGGTGTGTGGAAAGGCTGCCACTCGCGGCTGTTCACAAAGTCGGCCACGGCCTGTCGCAGTGCACCAACAGTGGTTTCTGTGTCTCGTATCATCGATCGTCTCCAGGTGTCTGGTTCGCGCGCCGGCGGTGGCGCACCGACGGATGTTGCTGCCTGTGCTGCTCAACGTCACGATTGTACTGCAACGTCCTATGGATGTCAACTCACCAGCTCGGAGGATTCTTTAACGCAGCAGAACGGCGCCTACGATGTTAGTTTCGGCGCGTGGGCACCGCCCGGGTGTGGCAAATGGGGTCCAGGGTGAAACGGGCTGCCGGCTTTTACCTGGATGTGCCGGCCTGTTCTCCGAGCAGCGGTGTGCTGTCCAGGTAGGCGGTACGCTGGGCGACGAACTGCAGCGTGCTGGCGACCGCCTGCTCGTACGCTTCCGTCGCCACCAGCTCTCGCTCCTGATTTGCGTCGCGCACCAAGTCGGCGTACACCCCGATCTGCCTGGTGATCGCTCCGCTGGCGAACGCCTGCTGATACACTTGCTGGAGCTTGGTCTCATACAGCGCCTTGAACGTGTCGTTGGATAGGAAGCGTTCCACCAGGTTGTTGGTGCCGCCTCCCGGGCCGCGCATGGCCTGTTGGCCGGTGGGATAGAGATCGTATTCCACCGCCCTGCTGCCGCCCATCTTGCCGAGGCTTTCGTTTGCATCCCACATCAGCAGCGTGAACCGCTCCGACACGTCGTCGTAGTAAAGGTAATAGTTGTTGTTCATGCCGATGATCGAGTCCGCATTGGCCAGTAGCGTGTTGATCGCCAGGTAGGTGGCAAAGGCATCTACGTCGAGGTGCGCGGGCAGCTCACGGCCAAATGTTGCCTCGTCCGACTCGGACAGAAAGTGTGTGAAGGCGATCAATGGTGCCATGTCGGCGTCATGGATGCGCGTCTGCTGTGTAAAACGCTCCGCGTAGGCGCTCGGGTCCTCGCCAGCGTAGCCGAGCGTGGCTCCCACCTCGGCCTTGTATAGCACCCCGTTGGGGTTGGCAAAGTGCTTGGCCAGGTAATCCTGGTTGATCACTTCCGATAGCGTGTAGAGCTCCTCGGCCTCGTCGTTGATCCGCACGCCCACGTATGCCGTCTCTGTCACGGGCAGTCCGGCGAGGCGAAACAGATAGTTCGTCACCGGTTCCTGGAGCATGGCGGCATCGTACGACGTACCGTAGGTGCGGATCGCCAGGTTGCTGTACCCCTGGTAGGTCTGCCCGGAAACAAACTCGTTGAATTTGATCATTAGCGGCAGCTTGGCGTCCCCACTGCCCTGGGTCCAACTCGTGTTCCCACCCGGAAAGTTGCCCAAAGGTTGCCCGCCCGGCGCGCCATCTGGTGGCTGGAAGGGTATGTCTTCTCCCTCGGGCATTTGCCCACCCGGCCTCGCCGGCCGCCCGCCGCCGCCGAACGGGTTGGGCATCTGCTGCTCGCCTGGCGGGAAGGGCGGCGAATCCCCCTCACCGAACGGATTCGGCATCTCGCCCGGTTCCGGCGGATTTTGCGGGTCGAAGTGGGGCATGTTGCCTCCCCGCGGGAACCTCCCACCTCCACCGCCCAGGGCTGCACCCCGACCAGGACCAAGCGCCGTCATCAGCGACGCGTTCCCTTTCAGCCGCACACCCACATTGTTCACCCGCACGCCGTCAATGATCACATCGGCGTGAAAATAGTCCTTCTCGCCTGTCTCCTGGTACGTGGTGATCATCTGCTGATAGTCGGTATCCGAGATCAGAACCTGGATGGTGTGCACCACCGTGTCGTCGAACAGAGTGACATTGCTGCCATAGTCGACACCGCGCGTCACCACCTCGCCGCTGCCCTGCACCGTGTAGGCGATGATGCGCCGGTCGCCCAACCCCACGACCAACGCGGCGACGATCAGCACCAGCAGCACGAGCAGCATGTGGTGCCTCTTCAGGTTCACGCGCATTTCTCTCTCTCCTGCGTAGAGGCTGCCCTATAGATCGGTGCTATTGTAGCCCGTGATCAGAGTCACCCGGTTGTTGCCATTGAGCTTTTTGATCTCGGACAGGAATTCTTGCATCTTGGACGACGTTTTGAGCCCCACACTGTAGGTCAGCTCTGTCAGCATCCCGCTGTGCACAGAGTCGACACTAATCAACTCGGATGAGCTTGTGTATCGCACAAACAGATCGTCAAAGAGTGTGTCAAACTCGGCGCTGTTGGGCACCTGGATCTTTAAGATCTGGCTGACGACTTGGCGGGCATACCAGTTGAATCGGGTCATGATCAGGATGATCAGGCTGATGACCACAGCAGCAATCACCGCCAGCAGGTAGAACTTGGTGCCGATGGCCATGCCGATGGCCATCGTGAAAAAGATAAAGCCGACGTCTCGCGTCTCTTTGACCGCGTTGCGAAAGCGGATGATGGACAGCGCGCCGACCAGGGCGAACGCGCGCGCGATGTTGGAGCCGATGATCAGCATGACCACGGCTACCACCATGCCGTTCAATACCAGTGTGTGCACGAAACTCTGGGTATACGATGCACCCCGGTGCGTGATCTGGTAGATCCAACCAATTGCCGAGCAGAGTACAAAGCTTAGCAGCAGGCTGACGACGACGTCTGTGACCGAGAACACCCCGGTCAAGTCTTGAAAGTTCAATGCGTCCATAAAATCCTCCATACTGATCGCGGACGTATCATCTCAAAAAGCCGGGGGTTGGGGTGTGCGGGCACCGCACACACCCCAACTCCCTCCCTTTATTGAGGTGATACTCGCGGACCCTATTCTAGCACAAAGATATGGAGATCCTATGGAGATGGCATGGAGACTTGAAGGAACTGGCTTGGGCAAGGGCACGGTCCTTCTCTTCGGGCGCAATTCTGAAACTTCACAATCTCTTCACAATGCCTGCATTGAATCTCCACGGCTGTTTGCTACAATGGACTTATCAAAGCAGGGTGCATGGAACCCTGCAATAGAAACAGGAGGGTACGTATGAAACAATTCTGGAAAATCGTTGGGATCGCCGCCTTGGTGGGGATCCTCGGGGTGGCCGCGGTGGGGGCCGTGGCTTTTGCCCAGGACGACGGGTCGAGCACGCCCTTCGACCTGGCCGCCAGGTTCAAGGAAGCCTTGGCGGCTGTTCTGGGCATCAGCGTCGACGACTATGACGCCGCCGTGGACAAGGCGCAGGATCAGGTGGTGGCCGATGCCCTCGCCGAGGGCTGGCTGACCGAGGAGCAGGCACAATCGCTCCAGGAGCGGATGGATCGGGCACAGGACAGCGGCATGGGGTTCATGGGCCGCGGGTTCGACGGAATGGGCCGTGGGTTCGACGGAATGGACCGTGGCGCGAAGGGGGGCAGTAGTCGCTTGCTGTCTGCCGCCGCCGAGGCGCTGGGCATGACGACGGATGATCTGTGCACCGAGATGGAGGCTGGCAAGAGCATCGCTGATCTGGCTGCCGAGAAGGGCGTGGACACCCAGGTCATCATCGACGCCTACCTGGACAAGGTCAAGGCCGATCTGGACGCCGCCGTGGCTGAGGGCAGCATCACGCAGAACCAGGCTGACTATCAGCTCCAGCAGGCGGAAGAGCGCGCCGTCGACCGGTTGGACAGCACGGGGCTCGAAGGGCGACGCGGCGGTCGGCACCACGGTGCGCCGCCGGATGCAACGGACACGGACACGGACGAGCTATAGGCAGCCCCGTGGTGATAGAGGGGCGAGCGTCCGGAAAGGGGAAACGGCGCTCGCCCCTCTTCCCGTCTTTTCTCGCTCTTTTTTCCCCTCGTATGCAAAATTGCGTGTACAAAACTGCACACGCAGTCCATCAATTCTCCACAAATCCTCCACATCATTGTGCTATGATCCATTCTGGCTACCTTGTGCGGCCGAGATGTATCCTGTCAATAAAGGGGGAGGAAGTTGGGGTGTGTGCGGACACCGCACACACTCCAACCCTCGATTATTGAGCAGATACGCCGAGATGTGTCATCTCAATAATCTGGGGGCTGTAGGGCGGATTACCAATCCACCCTACAGCCCACCCCGACTTTTTGAGATGATACGCCGAGATGATGGAACCAAGGAGGAAATCGAGATGGACAATGGTCGAACCCTGATCTCGATCGAGAATGTGACCAAGGTCTACCGCATGGGCACCATCGACGTGCATGCGCTGCGCGGCGTTTCGCTGGAGGTGGACGCCGGAGAGATGCTGGCCATTATGGGGCCTTCCGGATCCGGCAAGTCGACGCTGATGAATATCCTCGGAGCGCTGGATGTGCCGAGCGAGGGAACCTACGTCCTGGACGGCGAGAATGTGAGCCGGATGCGCCAGGACGCGCTGTCTGAGGTGCGCAATCGCAAGATAGGCTTTGTGTTTCAGAACTTTAATCTACTGCCACGCACGTCGGCTCTGGCCAACGTCGAGCTGCCCCTGATCTATGCCGGGATCACGAACTCTCGCAAGCGCTGCATCGCTGCCCTGGAGATGGTCGGATTGGGCCAACGTCTGAATCACCACCCCAACGAGATGTCGGGTGGCGAGCAGCAGCGCGTGGCCATCGCTCGCGCCCTGGTGAATGAGCCCAGCCTCATCCTGGCCGATGAGCCCACCGGCAACCTCGATTCGGTGGCGGGGCAGGAAGTGATGCGCATCTTTCAGGAGTTGAATGAGCAGCGCGGCATTACTGTCATGCTGGTCACCCACGAGCAGGAGATCGCCGAGCACACACGGCGGATTGTCCGGCTTCAGGATGGCTACATCGTGACCGATGCGCTTGTGTCAAACCCACGCCGTGCTGCGCAGGCGAGTACCCCCCAAGGGGCATCTGCCAATGACCAGTTCTGTTGAACCAAAGGAGGAGAGATGAACCAGGTAGTCAAGATTGTTCTGGGTGTGATTCTGGTGGTGGCCATCGCCGCCGGCAGTTTCTATGGTGGCATGGTCTATGGCCAGGGTCAGGCGCAAGCGTCGGTCCCTGTACCGGGCAGTGATACGAGCGACTGGGTCGCTTCCGGTCAGGGTATGCCGGCGGGCATGCCGCAAGGTATGCCCGGAGATGCTGGCCAGCGTGGATCAAGGGATGCGCAGGGCGGGATGATCTCGGGTGAGATCGTATCGATCGACGACGACCAGCTAACGCTCCAAGATTCGAGCGGCAAAGAGATCCAGGTCTATGTCACGGATACGACCCTCATCCAAAAGCAAGCGGACGTCACGGTCGCGGATCTGGAAGAGGGCGAGACGGTGATCGTCTCGGGCAGCCAGGGGACCGACGGCAGCATCACCGCCCGGATGGTCCAGGTGTCGTCGATGGGCAGCTTTGGTTTGCCCGGCAACCTTCCCTTCAGCGGCCAGCAGCCAGGGGCAGATAGTGGCGGGAGCAACCCGTAACTGAGGAGAGAGCCATGAGGAAATTCATCCGTTTTGTACTGCTGGTCCTGGTAGTGGGAGCATTGGCCGGCGCCGGGTATTGGTATTATGACAGCCGGGCCGCTTTGGCATCGACACTGGCGAGTGATACTGACCTCACGCAAATTGTCACCGCAGAGAGAGGAAGCCTGAGCGCTACCTTGAGTGTGGTAGGCTCGCTGGAGGCGGAGCAGAGCACGGATCTGGCCTTCACTGAGATGAGCGGGACGGCCGCGCTCTTGAGCCTGGAGGTGGAAAAAGGCCAGGCAGTGACCGCCGGACAGGTGCTGGCGACGATCGACCCGGCATCCTACCAGCAGGCGCTGAATCAGGCCCGGAGCGACCTTGAGGTGGCCGAGGAGGCACTGGCCGACCTGACCACACCGCCGACGGCGATCGAGATCGCCCAGGCGGACGTGACCGTGGCTGCGGCACAGGTTGACGTACAGGCAGCGTTGAACGGACTCGACGATCTTCAGAACCCCGACATCACAGATCTCGAGGCGGCTGTCGCCGATGCCCGCATGGCGCTCGCTCAGTCCAGGGTGAACTTGCTTGCCCTGGAGCAGGACGCTACCGACGACGCCGGGATCGCCGATCTCCGTGAGACTGACGCCGACCTGTATGCCATGTATACTGACTTTGCCAACAAGGTCCACTCTGAGGACGATCAGGAATACTATGTCCAGTTGATGCTGGTCTACAACCAGATGAAGGATGCCCAGGACGAACTCGTGACGGCCGAGATCGAGGGGCGATTGAGCCTGCTGGAAGCCCAAATCGCTGTCCGTAACAACGAACAGGCCCTGGCCGAGGCCGAGGAAGCATTGGCGGAGGCGAAGGCCGGCGGTGACGCGCTGGATCTGGCGCAGGCTGAGCTTGCTATCCGCGAGGCAGAAGTG
>JAFGIA010000269.1 GCA_016929795.1 Anaerolineae bacterium | reverse complement strand
GTGCTCTAGCTGGCACTTGGTCATGAGATCTTTTCAATCGGAATCAGCCGAATGTAGAGCGTTTTGCAAAATTGGCCAAAGTCCAGAATGAACGTATCGAAAAGAATGTACCTCAACGTGTGGAAGAGGTGAGACATAGTGATCTCGCAAGAGATACAGATTCAGATCATATCTGAACCACAGCAACTCTTCGGAGATAGAGCATGTTCTGTATGGAGTGCGGCACTCGGCTCCCGGCGAATGCCGAATTCTGCTGCAAATGCGGCTGCCCACAACAGCAGGATTCCGGCGAGGATGGTGTGCATGAGTGGGAGCTGTGTGACGTCGAGTTCATCGAAGTTGATTCAGGTGGACTTTTCCGGTGTCCACATGGTGTCTTCTGTGCGTTTGTAGTGGGGCACCCACGCCCCAAGCGTGTGGCGGTGAGTCGAGAAGTGCGGCTGCAGTACGGAGATCGTGGAGGGATCGCACCAGATATCACCGCCCATGAGCAACAGCGGGTTCTGAAGGAGTTAACCGATCTCTTGATGCGGAGAGGCTGGCGCCCTATCGGGCAGGTGGGGCCGTGGTCGTGGCAACACAGATTCACGCGACTGAAACCACACAAAAGGTAGGAAATGGACGAAGTATCGTTCTGCTGGGGCTTTGTTACCGGAGCACTCATCACAGGTGGTGCCGGATTTGTAGCGCAAAGACTGCAACTCGCAGGGAAAAGGGCTAGGGCGGCCGACAGCAAGCAGGCGATCGCCGGTCAGACGCCGATGACGCCGCGAGAAGTGGTAAGGCAGGCTCGGCGAGCGAAGACAGAGATGGCTATGTGGATTATCGGGCTGCTTGCGGTCGTAATCTGCATTGCGCTCTTTCTTGCCCAAATATAACAACAGCCAGCGAAATCGTGGCTCGGCCTATACTCGGGTATGCTGGTGTCAAAAGATCTCCTTATTCCAGACCTCTTTCACGATACTCGTGACGCGATTTCGAGTTTGTGGTTCTCTTCTGTGGCGCGGGGCCTGTCGCGCTTTGTGCGTATGGGGCAACGTGACAGGGTTCTCTACAGGAATAGATGCCTGGTCCAGCAGGCGTTGCGCCCAGTCTGCCTGCGTCTGGCGCACTGTCAGCATCAGAGTGCCTTGCACGATCATGTGCCCCCACGACTTGATCCCGCGCTGTTTCAGCAAAGACACTACATCCCGTCCACTCCATCCACAGTCGTATGGAATTAGAAAAGTGTAGGAAGGTCCATTCATGACGTTGCCTATTGCGGCGAGCAGGGGGCTGATCCAGTCCACCGCTGCAATGGCAGAGAGAAGTCGATCACTCATGGTAGATTTCCTTTCTCAGGGTCGGTAGAGATCATTGTAGCACGTTTGTTCTAATCTGTCAAGTACCGATTCGCTTCTCCGCGGCTGCTGCAAGGTCGAGACTGCCGTTGTTTGCTCCATGGACACGGATCTACCTTCTGTCAGGTTCTTGCTTGTAGTCACGATCGTTGCATCTGAGTGAAACAGCGGAAGTCTTTTGTCAAATGGCTTTGCAACAACCGTGTCACTTCTCTCTCGGGGACATGACGCTTGAGACGGGTGCGTCTAGGCTTTGGGGGGATACTTGGCTTCGAGTCAAGCTTGTGACTTCTAGCTATCTGTTGGGGGCGCCAATCCTAGAAGGGACTTCAGTCGTCTCCGGATTGGCAGCGGCTGGGGACTGCCATCGGTATTTAGGTGGTCCAGAAGTCTCGAATCCTCTCTGCCAAGAGCCTTGATCTGATATCTCTGACCTCCCCCTGAGATGATCGGAGAGGGCGTGACCAACCTCTTACATGGCTGAAGCCGCGATCACCGATGATGCCCGATATGGATGTGTGGGGGGGTGTATCTTTGACATGTCGCTGCATACGACAACGATGAAGGGCAGTCTTCGCATTAAATGGAGGTGCCAGGTACACGCGCGGCAGCTATTGCAGGTGGGACGTAGTGCTGGAGGTGGGCAATCAGGATGGAGGCGGAGGCGAAGTCAGGAAGGGTTTTCGCAGTTGGTGTGAACGTCTTCCAGGTTAGGGCTGAAAGATTGAGCCAGGGTGGTGGCGCTGGCGAGGCGGACGAGGCGGGTGGCGATGCGGGCGGCGAGGAAGGTTTGGGTGACGAGGAGGATGGCGAGCCAGGCATCGAGGGGGAGGATGGGGAGCAGGCCGAGGCGGTAGATGGCGTGGAGTACGGCGGCAGCGGCGAGGGTGAGGAGGTAGAGGAGAGCGACGGGCAGAGGGCGGCGAACCAGGAGGCAGGCAGCGCGGCCAAAGGCACGCAAGATGTCGCGGGGGCCGCCGGCAACGGCGAGGATGCGTGTCCACTCAAAGAGCGCCAGGCCCAGCAGGTCGACGGCGAGGGCGAGGGCAAGCAGGAGCCAGCCGAGGGCCGTGCTGCCGGCGCCGAATGCGACGAGGGCACCGGCGATGAGCGGCAGCAAGAAGAGGAGGGCGGCGAGGCCCTGAAGCGCGCCGAGGAGGAGAAAGGCGCCCCACCAGTGCCAGCAGTCCCGCACGAAGCGGCGCCACCGGAAGGGATGCGGCGCGCCGTGGTAGGTGAGGAGGATGCCGCCCTGGAGGAAGGCGCCGAGTAGCCAGGCGAGCATGGGCAGCACGAGGGCAGCGAGCAAGGTCCAGAGCAAGACCGTGCCAAGGCCAATGGTCTCGGGAAAGTGCGCGGCACTCTGGGGCGACATCAAGGACTCGATCCAATGCCAGGTATCGAGGCCAGCGGCCATGTCCCGCATGATGGGACGGTTGCCCGGGCCAGTGGCAAGGGTGAGAGCAGGGAGGGCAGCGAGGAGGAGGGCGGTCAGCAAGTTGACGGCCCAGGCGAGGAGGAGGAGCTGCGGGTAGCGGGCGGTGAGTGAGGTGCCGGCGCGGAATGCCTGCCAGCCGGTGTGGTTGGACATGGCTAGAGACCTCCCAAGATGAGCAGGGCTTCCTGTAGGTAGTAGACAAGGCGGGTGACGAGGGCGAGCCAGGGCGAGACGTATAGCTCGCGGGAGAGGCCGTTGTCGGACCAGTGGAGGTCGACGACGACCTTCCGTTCAGGATCGACCTCGGCGCTTACGATGGGCGCATGATCAGGATAGGAGAAGGTGATCTCGCTTCGTAGCGCGTCCCACGGCTCGATGACGGAGGTGCCGTCAGTAAAGGTGACCAGCACCTCGGTGGGGACGCGCAGATCGCCCTGGCGGACGGCGGTGACGGCGTGCTCGTCGAGGCTGCCGACCGTATAGTTGACGGTGGCATCGCCATAGACGAGGCCGTCAAAGAACCAGGAAAGGTCGCGACCAGACACTTCTTCGGCGATGGCGTGGAAATCTTTTGTGGTGGGGTGGGCGAACTGGTAGCGGCGGTAGAAGGTGCTCATGACGTCGAGCATGACGTCGCTGCCGAGGACGCCTTCGAGGGTGAGGAGGGCGAGGGTAGGCTTGGAGTAGGCGGCGGTGACGTACTCGAGTCCTGCAAACTCCCAGGCGGGGCCATACATGGGCACGCCTGGGTTGAGCAGATACTCCATGCGCCGCATTTCGAGCAGGCCCAGGTCGAGAAAGGGGCTGTCGAGCGCGGAGGTGCCCTCTCCGAGGAGCTGGCTCACGAGGCGGACCGTCGAGTACTCGGTAAAGCCCTCGTCAAGCCACGGCTCCTCAGCCTCGTTGAAGGCGACGGTGCTTTGCCACCATTGGTGACCTGTCTCGTGCACGATGACGATCTCGAGTGACCTGTCAGCCTGGCTCTCGCCAGCGGGCAACCCGGTGAAGCTCATCGTACCGGCGGTGACGAGCATCGGGTATTCCATGCCGCCGGCCCCCTGGCCCTCGTCGGGGACGTCGACGACGGTGAAGCGAGGGTAGGGGTAGGGGGCATACCATTCCCCAAAGTGGACAAGGGCGGCCTCGGCGGCGTCGAGCGCGCGGTCGACGGACCAGGCGTGCTCGGGCAGGTAGAGATAGATCAGATCGACACCGTGGACGGTGCGGGTTGCTGCCTCGAAATCGGGCGAAGCCGTCCAGGCAAAGTCGATCACGCCCTCCGCGAGGTAGCGGACGGTCTGGGTGCCATCGCCCTGGTTGACGGAGGAGATGGGTAGGCCGGTGGCGCCGGTGACAAAGGGGTCGGGCAGGGTGATGGTGACATCATAGGTGCCCAAGTCGGCATAGAACTCGGCGTTGGCGTGAAAAGGGTGGGCATTCCAGCCATGGCCTTCCCAGACACCGAGCTTGGGGAACCACTGGCCGATCATGAAAAAATCGCCGGCGTAGCCGGTGCGGGCAAAGACAAAGGGGAGCTGGGCGCAAAAGTCGACCTCGATGTGCGCGGACTCGCCGGGTGGAATGGGCGCCGGAAGATCGGCGCGGGCGAGGGTGCCATCTTCGATCTCGACCAGGTGGAGGGGAGTGCCGTCAGCCAAACGAAGGGCCGTGACCTCGATCCAGCCGGCGTGCTCGGGGTCCCAGGAGTAACCACGGTGCATGGGGCCGCCTTCCTGCATAAAGAGGGTATCGAGGCTCGAAAAGGCGTTGAGGTAAAGGTGAAAGACGAGGTCGGGGATCGGTTGGTCGGATGTGTTGGCGTAGGTGATGACCTCGCTGCCGGTCAGCGTTTTGGCCTCCGGGTCGAGGGTGACATCGATGGTGTAGGAGGCGACATCGGGCGCATCTGGGAATTGGAAAGCGGAACCGGCAGCAGGCCCAGAGAGTGGGGCACGGGGCCGGGATAGTGGCCTGGAGACAGCCCGAGAGACACTCGAGATCGGCCCGAGCCCGCACAGGAGTGCGGCGAGCAGGAAGAGGTGCAGGAGGCGGGACGCACGGGTCACAGTTGCGTGCTCCGCTCGTACATGGCGCGGATGTTTGCCTCCCAGCGGCCGAGGTTGGCGCGCTGCCACGTGTCAAAGGGGGCGGGGAGCGTTTCGGTCACGACGTCGTCAACGGGCGCCTGGCTGCGGATGGCGGACGCGATCAGGTACTGGACGACGTCGAGGTAACGGCGCTGGAGAGCAATGTCGTCGGCGGTGCCAAGTGGGCCGTGGCCCGGGACGTAGGTGTCGACGTCGAGCACGGCAAGCTGCTCGAGGTAGACGCGCCAGCCGTCGGGGTCGCAGTTGGCCATGAACGGCTGGGAGGCGAAAAAGCCGAGGTCCCCCATAAAGAGGATTCGGTCGTCAGGTAGGTGGAGGTAGATGTCGCTGGGGGTATGCCCGTTGGCCGTGACGTGCAGCTCGGCGACGCGGGCAGTGCCGTGAAGGACGAGGAGGCCGTCGAAGGTGAGGTCAGGATAGCGGGGGGAGAGGGTGGGCAGGCGATCACGCAGGTCGTGGAGGCGGCGGATCGAGCGCTCGATCGCAGCGCGCTGGAGCGGGTCGGTTTCCGCCTCGAGACTGGTGCGTTCCTCTGCCAGCCATTCGTCGATCTGGGCGGGGTTGGCGATGAGGTCCTCGACCCAGGCGACGGCGGCGGGCATGCTGGCGCGGATGGCATGGGAGGTGAGGATCGGGACGTGAGGGGCGATGGCCTGAGCCCCGCCCCAGTGGTCCCAGTGGACGTGGCTGATGACGACGCAGCTAGGCGGTCGCCCGGTCAGCTCCTGGGCGGCGGCGAGCAGATCGAAGGCGGCCTCGGGGCTATCGAACGCGTCAAAGATGAGCGTCTGGGCGCCGAGATCGACGATGCCGGCGTTGCTGCGGGCGCTGCCCTCTTCGGTGGCGACGGCGGCATAGACGCCGGGGGCAAGCTCTGAGAGCTCAAAGTGGGGAGAGTGGTGAATGCGAGCGGTGAGGGCGTTCATCCTCGCCGTCCCACCGGCCGTTCTCGCGGCACCAGCACGGAAGGGCCTAGAACGGCCCGTAGCCGGTGGCCACGGCGATGCCGAGAAAGGCAACCGACACGGCAATGACTACCAGCCAGAGCGGCAGCGACCAGGCCAGCCACCTGGAATAACGGACTGTGGTTAATCCCAGGCAGATGAGCAGCACCGGGTTGGTGGGGTACATCAGGTTGGAAAAGCCGTCGCCAAAGCAATAGGCGAGCACGGTCACCTGGTTGGTGAGGCCGACCAGGCCGGCCAGCGGGAGCAGGATGGGCATGACCAGGAAGGCTTTGGCCGATCCGGAGGCCACAAAGAACTCGATGAGCAGCGCCAGGCCGTAGACGAGCAGGGCTGTGGCAAAGGGACTGGCGGCCGAGAGGGGCGCCGCTGCCCAGTGGAGGATGGTGTCGAGGATGGCCCCCTGTGTCACGATGTGTTTGACGCTGACTGCCATGAGGATGAGGGGGACGGCCGGCAGGATGCCGAGCACGCCCTGGGCCAGTGCCGACCAAACCTTCTTGCCCGCGCCGGCCACCAGCCCGGCGCCCAGGCCGGCGATGAGAAAGAGCACCCCGACGATAGGGAGCGCATAGTCGGACAGTGCCGCGACAAAGGGCGCGCCAAAGAGGGTGACCAGGATGAGCAACAGGCAGGCAGCGAACCAGGCCAGCGCGGCGCGTAGCCGTGGGTTGTCCTCAACCGCAGCCGGGAAGGTGCGATAGCGATCGCGGTCGGCACGGTCCTCCTCATAGATCGGCGAGGCCTGGGGGTCACGTTCGATGCGGCGGGCGTAGCGTGTCAAAAAGAGAGCCAGGATGATATACACCACGACAAAGATCACGATGCGCAGGCCTGCGCCGGAAAAGAGGGGCAGG
>JAFGIA010000268.1 GCA_016929795.1 Anaerolineae bacterium | reverse complement strand
GGCCATTCCACCAGAGCCCGAATGGGGTGCCATGTTGGGCGACAGCTACCGGTTCATGACGACAGGCGCGTGGTGGGCCGTCACCTTCCCCGGCGTAGCCATTATGTTGAGTGTACTCGGCTTTAATCTGTTGGGCGACGGCCTGCGCGATGCCCTCGATCCCAGGCTGCAAGCGTAGGGCTGGGGTGAAAGAAGATGTCATGGCGAGCGTAGCGAAGCAATCCCCACCGATCGAACGGGGACCTTTACCGCCGACGCTCCTCGCAATGAAAATTTCCTACGTCAAGCATGACGTGTGGATAGGACAAGAAAGGATCAGATGAGCGACACTGTTGTCAGGCAACCAAAGGATGCAGCTCAGTCACCGGCGGTGCGATGGGTCCTGATCCTCGTCACCGTCACTTTTGCACTCAGCCTGCTCTACGCCATCCAATACTACCTTGGTGGCCCCATCCGCCTCTCGGTGGTCAGCCCCTTCGGCGGCCTGTCGGTGAGCGGCAACGGAGCCCTCGTGGCGGCAGGTGCCCAAGACGGCAGGGTATTCGTGTGGGAGGTGCCATCGGACTTGCGCACGACGGTGCCGGCCGACTTTGACATCTCGACCGAGCCACGCTGGCCCGTTCAGGTGCTCCGGGGCCACAGGAGCGCGATCGTCCAAGTAGCTTTTGCCCCCGACCAGCCCACACTCGTCACAGTCGATCGCGCCGGGCAGGTGCGCCGCTGGCAGCCGGCGATCGACACACGCAGCGAGGTGCTCGTCAGCCTCGACGATGGTGAGCTTGTCGACGCGGATCTGAGCCCCGATCTTGAGCGGCTGGCGGCGGTCGACGCGGAGGGCGTGGTACACATCTGGGATCTCAAAGAAGGTGTCAGGATCCAAGAGATCGACGCGGGCGACGAGGCAAGCAATGCCGTGGCGATCAGCGACGACGGGATGCTGGTAGCGGCCGCCAACGGCGCGAACATCGGCGTGTGGGATGTGGAGAGCGGCGCGCTGGTGCAGACGATGGAGGGCCGCTGGAAAGATCCCGAAACGGAGGACACGTGGCTGGGCCACGACGAAACAGTGACGGCGCTCGCCTTCAGCCCGGATGCGGCCCTCCTGGCCTCGGGCAGCGCCGATACCACGATCATGTTCTGGAACGTCGAGACGGGCGAGGTGCAGTGGCCCTCGGAAGGCCACTGGGCAGCCGTAACCACGCTCACCTTTGATCCAACAGGCGACTATATCCTGACCGGTGGGCGCGACAACAAGGTGCGCACCATCCGCGTGGCGGGCGGCAAGAGCACGGCCACTTATGAAGGACACCTCAGCCCCGTGCGCATCGCCATCTACGGACCGTTAGAGGGTACCCTGCTGAGTGCCGGCAACGACGGCACGGTGCGCCTCTGGGAAAGCACCAATCAGAAGCTGCTGCACATCGAGTGGTCGCGTTACGGCTTTCAGCCAACATGGGGCGCTGTGCTGGCCGCGTGGCTGCTGCTCAGCGGCGTGTCGGGGCTGGTGGCCTTGTGGGGCCTGCGCAGCTACCGCACCTGGAGCCACCTCTTTGCCCTCCTCCTCTACCTGGTGGGGCCGATCATCGTCATTGGCCTGCCCCTCTTTGAGGTCCTCTCCTACCCACTCCAGCTTGGCACCAAGCTGAGCATCGCCTGGCCCCTGATCGGACTCGGCCTCTGGTACATCTTTTTGCTGGTGATGCTCATGCGCGAGCCGGTCCTCGTGTGCTACGAAGCGCCGCACAAGGCCAGCCTATCGCAGCAGCTCGTCATCAGCCAGCGCACGGCGCGCACGCGGCTCGGCGTATTTGGCCTGGCGGTGTGGATCGGCCTGCTGGTCGTCCTCTATTCTGTGCTGCGCCGTTTTAACCTCGACATCGCCTTCATGGGCCACTTTTTGCCCTTCATCATGGGTGGTGCAGGGCTGACAGTGCTCGTCTCCGCACTGTCAATCCTCTTGGCGGTGGTCCTGGCCTTGCTCGGCGCACTCGGGCGCCTGTCGAACAACCCCATCCCGAACGGGATTGCCAGCTTTTACATCTCGCTCATCCGCGGCACCCCGCTCCTGGTGCAGATCTTTATCTGGTACCTGGGCCTGCCCCAATTGGGCATCATCCTCCGGCCGCTGGCCGCGGGCATCCTGGCCCTCGGCGTGAACTATGGCGCCTACATGACCGAGACCTTCCGCGCTGGCATCCAGGCCATCAGCAAGGGACAGCGCGAGGCGGCACAGGCACTAGGTATGACCAGCTCGCAGACGTTCCGGCGGATCATTATCCCGCAGGCGTTCCGGATCGTCATCCCACCCATCGGCAACGATTTTATCGCCATGATGAAGGATTCATCCCTCGTCTACCTGATGGGCGTGTGGGAGCTGACCTTCCGCGCGCAAAAGATCGGGCGACAGAACTTTCGCACGATGGAGACCTTTATCATCGCCGCCGCCTTCTACTGGCTGCTGACAGTCATCTTCCAGTTCCTGCAGGGCAAGCTGGAGGATTACATGGCGCGGAGTGAAAGGAGATAGCATGACCGACTTTTCTATAGCGCCCGAGGTAGACAGCCGCACCCCGATCATCCGCGTGCGTGGGTTGCAAAAGTACTTTGGCCCGCTGCACGTGATCAAAGGCGTCGATCTGGACGTGATGCCTGCCGAAGTGGTCGTGATCATCGGCCCCTCGGGCGGCGGCAAGAGCACCTTCCTGCGCTGCCTCAACTTTTTGGAAGAGCCGTCGGCCGGCACCATCGAGATTGACCACGTCGAGATCCGCGCCCGCGAGCCGGCGGCCGAGCAACGACGCCACATCCGCGAGATCCGGCGCAAGGCAGGGATGGTCTTTCAGCAATTTAACCTCTTTCCGCATATGACGGCGCTGGAGAACATCATCGAGGCGCCCGTCACTGTCAAAAAGATAACCAAAACAGAGGCGATCGCCAAGGCCGAGGAGCTCCTCAGTTGGGTAGGGCTGTCAGAAAAGCGCGACGAGTACCCCTCGCGCCTCTCCGGCGGCCAGCAACAGCGCGTGGCCATCGCCCGCGCGCTGGCCATGGAGCCCAAGATCATGCTCTTTGACGAGCCAACCTCGGCCCTCGACCCCGAACTAATCGGCGAGGTGGTGGAGGTGATGGAACGGCTGGCCGACGAGGGGATGACCATGATCGTGGTGACGCACGAGATCCACTTTGCGCGCGACGTGGCCGATCGGGTCATCTTGATGGCCGATGGCGTGTGGGCCGAAATGGCCCCTCCTGAAGAGCTATTTACCAACCCCAAGGAGGAGCGCACGCGCCAGTTCCTGGCACACATCCTGTAAACGCGGCAACTGGGCACACCGGCGCTGTCGCCACCTTTGCACGTTTACACGTTTCAACGTCCGAACGTTTCCTTATTCGTGGGTCACGATGAGTGAAAGCGAGACGGTCGAGCAACTACAAGCCATATTAGCGCAACTGCGCGAGGAAAATGAGCAGTTGCAGCAGGGCTACACAGAGCTCAGCAACCGGCTGATCGCGCTTGGGCTATTGCACCACATTGCCCAGGAACTGGTGACAGAGCTCGACCTGGACAAACTGTTGCAGCGCACGCTGCGTGCAGCAATTTCAGCCGTGCAAGGCCAGGCTGGCGCGCTCCTCCTGCTCGACCCGATGTGCCAGGAGCTTGTCTTTTCGGTGGTGGAGGGCGGCGGCGGTGAGGCACTGCGCGGCAGGCGCATGGCCGCCGATAACGGGCTTGCCGGCTGGGCCGTGACCCACAACGAACCGATCATTGTCCCCGATGTGCAAAAAGACAAGCGCTTTTTCGCCCAGATCTCGGCGGACGTCCACTTTCAGGTCGAATCGTTGATGTGCGTGCCCCTCGCCACCCGCGAACGCGTGATTGGCGCCATCCAGGTGCTCAACCGCGCTCTCGGCATGCATTTTGGAGAAGAGGACCTCAACGTGCTGGCCTCCTTCGCCGCCCAATCGGCAGCTGCGATTGACAATGCCCGTCTTTACCAGGAAGTCAAACGCGAGCGGGACAGGATCCTCGCCCTCGAAGAAGACGTGCGCCGCCGGCTGGCGCGTGACCTCCACGATGGGCCAGCGCAGCTCCTGGCCTCGGCGGTTCTGAATATCGAGTTTATCCACATGTTGTGGGATCGAGAGCCGGCCAAGGTACCGGAGGAGCTGGACAAGCTGGTGCCGCTCATCCAGAAGGCGCTGCGCCAGGTGCGCACACTCCTCTTTGATCTGCGGCCCGTCATCCTGGAGACACAGGGGCTGGTGGCGGCGCTGCAGATGTACGTGGAACAGCAGCGCGGGATGGATAGTGACCTGGCCTACCACCTGGAGGTGCACGGCGTGTGCGGCCGGTTCGAGCCGGCCGTCGAGCGCGCAATTTTCAGTATTGTCCAGGAGGCCGTGGGGAACGCGCGCAAGTACGCGCACGCACAGAACATCTGGATCGCGCTCGTGGCCCGCGGCGGGATGCTGCTGGTGGCCGTGCGCGACGACGGGCGTGGGTTCGACGCGGCAGCCGTCGACGCCGACTATGGGCACCGTGGAAGCCTGGGCATGGTCAACATGCGCGAGCGAGCCGCGGTGGTAGGCGGGCAGCTATCGATCCACTCCAGGCCAGGTCAAGGCACGACCATCTCCTTGACCGCCCCGTTAACCAAACTTACCGCCGCGTGATCGGGATCAGCCGCCCCGTCCCAAACGCCTTCTCGCTGACCTTGAGCACAACGCCCATCTGCCAGCGCTTGTGCTCGGAGCGGCGCAGGGCCGGGTCACTCCGGTTCTCAGCCACCCACTGCTCCAGGCGCGGTGTGACCTCGTCATAGTCAAAGGGATCCACCTGGCCGGGGCGCAGCTCGGCCGACGGCGGTCGCTCCAGGACAAAGCCAGGGATAATGCCCCCCCGGGCTGAATTGATCCAACGCGCCAGCGCATAGATGCCGGGCTTGCCAACATCGGCAATAGGGCACAGGGTGCCTGCCATATCGCCATACAGAGTAGAGTAACCGAGAGCAAGCTCGCTCTTGTTGCTGGTGTTGAGCAGCATACCGCCCCGGGCATTGACGTAGGCCATCAGGATCATGGCCCGCAGGCGGGCCTGCACATTCTCAGCCGCCGTACTGCCGTGCACCGTACCCCGGCGCGCGCTACTGCCGCGCGCGGCCAACAGCTCGCCGAGCGCCGCCTCGGCCGCGGTGTGCAGGGGTTCCAGCTCCACGATCTCCAGGCCGATGCCCAGCGCCAGGGCCAGCTCGCGGGCGGCGCGGGTCGAGCGTGGATCGGTGTAGCGTGAAGGGATAGCCACGGCAGTCACACCGTCCGGCCCCAGTGCCTCGGCGGCGATGACGGCCACGACCGCCGAGTCGACACCGCCCGACAGGCCGAGAAAGGCGTGGGGCACGTGGTTCTTGGCGGCAAAATCACGCACCCCCAGGACCAGGGCTTGGAACAGCTCTTGCTCAGCAGCACCAGGGAGCAGAGGCTCCTCAACCGGTGCCTCGCAAGGCACGCCCGGCGAGAGATCGACGGTGCGCACGTCGCCGGCAAAAGCTGCCAGCCGCGCCACCACCACCCCCTCCCCATCCAGGACAAAGCTGCGGCCGTCAAAGATCAGCTCATCCTGCGCGCCCCACAGGTTGAGGTAAGCCACCATCGAGCCCTGGCGCCGTGCGTGGTGCAGGCGCTGTTCCATCACCCCGCACCTGTAAGGCGACGCAGCCAGGCAGACCAGCAGCTCCGCCCCGGCGGTGAGGAGATCGGCCGGCGGGTGGACGCCGTGCCCCTCGTCCCACAGATCCTCGCACACCACGACCCCGATGGAGCGACCCGCGATCTCGACGGGAGGCAGGAAGGGGCCGGGCAGGAACCAGCGCGGCTCGTGGTAGACGTCGTAGGCGGGCAGGAGGCGCTTGACCGCTGCCAGGCGCACCTCACCATCGTGCAGCAACACAGCGGCGTTGTAGAGGCCGGGGTGGTGGGGCAGCGCCGAGCCGGAAGCCACGACGGTGCCAGCCAGGACGGCCGGCCCTCCTCGCGTGAGGTGTGCCAGATCGGCCACCGCCTCGCCTGCCGCCGTCACAAAACTCGGATCGTAGAGAATGTCCCTGGGCGGATAGCCGGGGATGACCATCTCGGGCAGCACCAGCAGGTCAGCGCCCTGGCGCCGGGCGATGTCCGCCGCCTCCAGGCAGCGGGCCACATTGCCCTCCAGATCGCCGACGCACGGGTTGACCTGCCCCAGCGCGAGCTTCATGAGAACTCTCCCGCGACCGCCTCCAGCAGGTTCAGCGCTTCGAGCACCGTGTCGCGCCGCAGGCAGATCACGTCACCCAGCAGAAAGGTGCGGTAGCCAAGGGCGAGAAGAAAGGCAGCGTCGCCAATGTCGGCGCTCTCGGGCACGGGATAATGGGCCAGCGAGTCGAACACGCGGCTGGCCACGACAGCCTGGGGATCGGCGCGAATGATGGCGCGCAGCGCGCCGACGATCTTGTGCGGTCGCACCACTTCGACATAGAGATCGCCGCGCGCAGCACAGAGGCGGCCGAGCGAGGCACCCTGCCGCCGCGCCAGGTCGACACCGCGTTGCGTCTCGATCTTGCACATCACCTCCGCGCCGGGCAGCAGGGCGCGCACCTCTTCGACGTCGCCCGGCGATTCGACGTAGGAGAGCATGACGCGCTTCAGCCCAAGATCGACCATAGCGGCGAGGTAAGCGCGGTCCGTGTTGGTCAGCGTGCCCTCGATACGCAGAGCAGGGTGGACGATGTTGACCGATTCCCCGGGGCCGATGAGGCGGCGCGGGCCATCCTCCAGGATGAGGCGATCGCCGTCCACGGCCATCACCCGCGCGTGCTCGGTGCCGTCGTGAAAAAAGGCATCGACGGGCGTGGGCACCTCGATGCGGTGGCTGAGGTGCACCTCGGTGTAGGGTGGGATGGCCGCCCCCACGACGCGGAGCTGCCGGCCTTTGAGGTCGATCCAGAGCGGCTGCCCAAAGGTCAACAGCCGCTCGATCGCCTCCGCCGGCCCCCCGCGCAGCGGCATCACCGTATTCAGCCGAAACCCCGACACCATCGGATGCGCTGCCACCTCATCCAAAAAATCCGCATACGGCGGCACCGTCACAATCGCATCTACCTTCATATCTTCAACGTCGTGTCACAGTACTTGCACTTGAACATGCCTGCGGCGTCCACCGGGATCGACGCTCCGCAGCGCGGGCACTTCATCGCAATCGGCTCGCTGACACTCTGCACCTTCTCCTCACTCTGGCGCGCGCGCATGTTATCCTGAAAGTCGCCAAAGTGCCCCCACGCACGGGCCACGAGCCCCATCGCGTAATCCACCGCGCGCTGCTCGTCGGCGATGTGCATGATCTTTTGGCCGCCGATAGCCTGCCCCCACTGCTCATCCACATAGTCCTGCAGCCTGCCGGTAGGCCGGCGCAGGAACCAGGTGTTCCAGCGCTTGCTCACCTGCTGCCACGCCTTGACCGCGTCGACGTCGCGGTTCACCTTGTCGCCCAGGTAATGCTCGATCTGGCCTTTGGGCACGGTGGGGTGCATCGTCACATCGCCAAAGACGATCAGGAAGGGTGGTTCGTCGAGGGTGGAGACCTCGACGTGGGTGTTAACCCAATGGGCAAAGAGGCCGTAACTTTCCGGCGCATCCCCGCCGCCGCCCTCGCCGAACAGCGAGCCGAGAAGCTGCTCCAGGTCAAAGCCGGCGGCAAACGTAGTCACCTGCAGCGGCCAGTTGTCGACCGCAGCGTCGCCGATGGCAGCAAAGCAGATCTCCAGGTCGGAACGGTATTGCGACAGCGTGTTGTAGAGCAGCGGCAGCCGATCAAAGATCTCAAAGGGCCACTGGGCCATCGAGCCTGTCACGTCGACTGCGATAATCAATGGGTTTTTGGAAGCGCTGCGGATGCGCTTTTTCGGATCGATGATCTTTTCATTCGGCCCCTCGCGCCGGTCGTAGGTGCGCGGCCCGCTCTCCCTCTCGCGCTCGGCGGCGTCCCTGGCTACCGCCCCCAGGCGATAGCGGTACTCCCCCTTGCCATACCACTTGCTGGTGTCTTCATCCCACGAGTACATTCTCTTTTCCTCCAGATAGAGTGTTAGCTGTCCACCATGAGGTCCATCGCCAGCGTTTCCAGGCCAAACTCGCGCCGGAACCGCTCGTCGAGGCCGTGAGAGACGAGATAGTGCGCCACGGCAGCCGGCACCAGGTCACGCCACCCATCGCCGCGTGCCATCTCGCGCCGGACCACCGTGCCGTCGACCGGCACCCGTTCCGCCACAGGCACCAGCTCCACCGGGTGTATCAGGGCATAGTCCGCACCCAGCAGGCTGGCGACGTAGGGATTGGCCGTCACAAAGAGGTCGAGCGGTCCCAGCAGGTCGAGGACCATCAGGCGCCAGCGCGGACCGTCGTCCAGGTCAGGCACGGGGACGAGCGTATAATTGCTCCGGCCGGCGAGGGCGAGGTCGATCATCGCCCTGGTCTCGTCGACCGTGAAGGGGTGGCGGGCATGGTAGCGGTTGCTGCTGCCCAGCCCGATGAGCGCCTGTGCGGCGCAGTCGCACAGCGCGCGCAGCACCGGCGCGTGGCCCAGGTGCACGGGCTGCCAGCGCGCGATCATGCCGATCCGGCCGTAGCGGGTGTGCGGGTTGCCTGCTGCTAACATCGTCGTCCCGACTGTGGCCCTTTCCCCTTGTTGGTGTGAGACGGGATCATGATAGCATAGGCTGGGGAGAGTGTCAAACGGAACACGGATAGGCCCCACGGAGTATCACCAGCGCGACTTGTGGATTTATCCAAGTGAGCGTATAATAGACCCATCGGCGGTAGCAAAAGGAGGGCGACAATGTCGCACGGCGGATGGCGGCTCACGATCCAAAAAGGGCCGAACCGTGGCCAGAGTTATTCCTTGCACGGCAGCACTGTGACGCTCGGGCGCCACCAGGACAACCAGGTTGTCATCAACGACTCGATGGTCTCGCGCCATCATGCCCGGCTCGAGTGGCAGGGCCAAGGCTACGTCGTCCACGACCTGGGCAGCGCCAACGGCACCTGGGTGAACGGGCGGCGCATCCAGGGGCCGGCGAGGCTGAGCCCTGGCGACACACTCGGCTTGAGCCCCGACATCGTCCTGAGCTTTGGCCCCGCCTCGCCGGGCATCAGCCCCACCCGGATTGCCGATGACTACCTGGCGGCCGAAAGCAGCAGGCCACCATCCTCGCGCACCTGGCTGTGGGTGGGGATCGGCGGCACGCTGGCGTTGGTGGCCATCGCGGCCGTCGTTCTGGCGCTCAGCGGCGCCCTCGGCAACGGACAGAGCGACCCGACCCCCGGCGCGGTGACGGCCACGGCGGCGGAGGGTGTGGCCTTTGTCACCGCCACCCCGCAGCCCACCTCTGCGCCGGCCGATGCGCCCACTCCTACCGTGCAGGCGACCGCCCCGGCTGGCGATCTATCCGTCCCAACATTGCAGCCCACCTACACACCTTATCCGACCTACACCCCCTTCCCGACAGTCACCCCGGCCGACACACCCACCCACACTCCTCAGCCAACCTACACAACCTACCCGACGTACACGCCCTATCCGACGCAAAAACCACCACCGACCAGCGCGCCGGCACCCACCAACACCACGCAGCCCCCACAGCCCACCGCCACCTCGCGGCCCCCCTTTACCGTGTCGATCAACAAGATCGACTTTGAGCCGTGGGGCCGGCCCACCAACCCCGACGGCTGCAACGGCCCCTACAACGACCGCGATCCGGTCAAGCGCTTTACCATCGAGCTCATCGTCACCAACCAGACCAATAGGACGATGGAGAGTGGCTGGCTCCCCGTCTTTTACACCGCCCGCGAGCAGATACCCGAGACCTGTATCTGGGTTTATGACAACATGTCCATCCAGCCCGGAGAGACGGCCTACGTCACCTTTGTCACCCACGTCGAGTACGACGACTGGGTGCAGATCATGGCCCTCGGCGACGAAAACTACCAGGTCTTTATCTGCTTCAACGCGGCGGCGCAGGTGGTGCCATGCCAGTAAAGAAACACACGGTTTCGCACGATGAATGGTACAGTGGTAGCACCCCACTAAACCGTGGTCGGGGGTGCAAGTTGACAAAAACGGGGTCCACTGGCAAGCTGAGTCTGAGAGCAATCAG
>JAFGIA010000267.1 GCA_016929795.1 Anaerolineae bacterium | reverse complement strand
TTCTGTATTCGGTGAAGGGAGAGACTACTGATCAGGATTTGCAGCAGTTTTCAGAGAAACTAGCGGATGAATATGTAGCTGATTGGAAAATCCAAATTCCTGCTCGGGTAACGGGTGGTGTGCAATGCTTTTACATAACCACCATGGTTGTCCGAAAGCATCTACCTCGCAAATTCCTGTCAGGGTCCTTGTTTCCATTTCTTGTTTGCCCAGAGAAGACACAGGTAGGAATGATTGTACCGGCAAGGTATTGGGAAAAGGGGCTCGTGGATAGGCTGTGGTGACAGCGCAGTAGAGCGTACAACTCGCGTGCTTAACCAGAAATTGGACAACACAGGAGTTGGTGCGATGAAAATTTGTCCACCCGGAACCCGATTGGGCCAATACGAGGTCGTCGGCTACCCAGCGTTCAGTGAAGTGACTGTCGACTACACGTGTCTTGATCGCGAGAGATCCTGTCCTGTGTTACTCAAGTGTTTGAGACCAGAGTTATCCAGTGGGACAGCACGTGTTTCCTTTGCGCAAAGCGGTGCAGCCTGGGCAGCCTTGGGCGCCCGCGGAGGAGCAGCGCCGCCTGCTGGAAGCTCTCGCCCGCGCCTGCCTGGCGCTGGCCGACGCTGCCCCCCACCTGCTTCTCCTGGAAGACGCTCGCTGGATGGACCCCGCCAGCCTGGAGGCCCTTCGTTATCTGCTTCCCCGCCAGCCTGGAGGCCCTTCGTTATCTGCTTCCCCGCCTGGCCGAGGCGCGGCTGCTGGTGGTGATGCCCGTCCGCACCGAAGACCTGGCCGGGCCGCAGGCCGCCGCGTTGACAACGCTGGAAAACACCCGCCTGCCGCGCCGGCTCGACCTGGCGCGGCTCGACCTGGACGAGACGGCGGAGCTGGTGCGGCAAGCCCTGGACCTGACGGAGGCCGCGCCGCGTTTCAGCGCCCGCCTCTACGCCGAAACGGAGGGCAACCCCTTCTTTGTCATCGAAGCGCTGCGTGGACTGATGGACGAGGGACTGCTGCGGCGCAACGCTGGCGGCGTCTGGAGCACTCCCTGGGATGAGGCGACTCAGGACTATGCCGAGTTGCCGCTGCCAGGCGGCGTGGTGCAGAGTATCCAACGACGGTTGGACCGTCTGCCAACACCGCTGGCCGAAGCGCTGGGTCTGGCGGCTGTCCTGGGGCGCGGGGTGGCCTTTGACCTGTGGCAAAAAGTGGCCGGCTGGCCCGAAGGCGACCTGCTGGCGGCCGGCGACACAGAGCTGTGGAAGAGCGACGGCACCAAAGCCGGCACCGTCCGGGTCAAGGACATCCAGCCCGGCAGCGGCAGCTCGATGCCGAACGCTCTGGCCGCGATGAACGGCATGTTGTACTTTAACGCCGACGATGGCACAAATGGCAGGGAGTTGTGGAAGAGCGGCGGCAGCGAGGCGGGCACGGTCCTGGTCAAGGACATCAACCCCGCGGGCGATTCATGGCCGGTTGACCTGTTTGCTATCGGCAGCACGCTGTTTTTCGGCGCCGACGATGGCAGCAGCGGCAGCGAATTGTGGACGCTCGTGCCCGGCAGTGGCGGGACCTGTACCACGCCACTGCCGATCGCCTGCGGCAGCCAGGTCAGCGGCGATACCAGCGGCTATGCCAACAACCACGATGCGTACCAGTGCTCTAGCTGGAACCAAACGGGACCGGAGATAATCTATAACTTTACCCTGGCGGCCGGCAGCCACTATACCGTGACGGCTACCCTGGACAACCTTTTCACCGACCAGGACGTGTTCCTGCTGGCCGCTGGCGGCTGCGATGCGGGACAGTGTCTGGCTGATAGTTCTTACGGCGACTCGCGGGCTGTGGCGGAGAATGTGCCGCCGGGCACCTATTACGTTGCCGTCGACGGCTGCGACGGCGCGGCCGGCACTTTTACCCTGGATCTGGTCTGCACACCATCCAGCAGTGGGGCAAGTTATTTCGTGTACCTGCCCCTGGCCACCAAGAACCACTAGTACACGAGTAACAGAAACGTCAAGGAGTTGATGCTGCGGAACCACGTGTAGGCAGAATCTCGTTTGTACATTATGGATGGCGAAACGGGTGTGAGAGGGGGCGACGGCGAACCGCCGCCCCCTCTTCGATTGTGCACCGGGATGGTGCCCGGGTCAGGGAGAACTTTTGAAAATGAGGGGCAGGTAGCGGTATTTGTAGTAGTCGATGCACACCTGACCGCTCCACGTGGCCAGGCTGCACGCGTTGGAGGCGGTCAGTTCCACTGTGTAGCAACCGTTCCGGGCATAGGTATGGGCCGGATCTTCCAGGGCTGATGCCCCGCCATCGCCAAAGCTCCAGGCGTAGGTGAGCGGTGGAGCACCGGTTGCCGTGGCGTCAAAGGTGGCTTCGAGGCCGTCGATCGTGGGCGTGACGTCGACGATGGTGACCGGCTCGAGGGCGGTCATGGTGACGGGCAGTGGGATCGCCCACGAGTCGGGATCGTTGCTCCACACGACCAGCTCGGCGGCATAGTCGCCGGCCGACAGCCCGGTGGCGTCAAAGGTGACCTGGACGTTCATGCACTCTCCCGGCAGCACCGTGCCATGGATCGGATCAGGTCCACGGCGGGCGCTGCGGCCGTCAGCCCGCCCCAGCCGTTGCCAGTAGCCCATCAGGTCGTCGCCGTCATCGTCGTGCGTGTCGTCCCAGAGGACCCGGCCCACGAACTCGGGCGCCTTGGGCGCGATCGAGCGCGACACGGACGGGAAGATGGGCTCGGTTACGGCATCTTGCCGGTCGACGCCGGCGCTGTCGGGCTGGAAACCGGCAGCCGGCAGGCCGGTGGCAGCCTGCCCCACCGTGGTTGTCGCGGTCATCCCATCGGGCCCGGGGTTGTCACAGCAGACCTCGAGGTCGAACTCGAGGTTCACGGTCTGGCCGGCCCAGGCCGAGAGGTCTAGCACGTGGTGCGTCCAGCGGCGCTGATCGGTGTCGCAACGCTCGTAAACCGGTGTGGCATCCACGTACACGCGTGTGCAGTCACTGACTTCGGCGCCGTACCAGTCCCACCAGGAGAGGTAGATGCCGTTGGGATGGGTAGGCAGGCTCACCGGGCGGGAGAGGCGATGGTGGCCGACGGTGTCGTCGGCATCGCCATGCAGGTCGGTGCCCCACACCCTGTCGCCGCTGTGGGCGGCCAGGCCGGGCGGATAGGTTGGCGTGCCCCACTGCCACTCACCCGCGAGATCGCGGGCGAAACCACCACCGTCGATCTCAAAGTCCCACAGTCGGTAGAGGTCCTCCACGACGTGAGTGGTGGCCTGCACTGTGATCGTTGCGACCTCTGTGCCGGCGATAACCGCTTCGTTGGCGACCGGGCCGCACCAGTTAGGCGCCTCCACGGCGAACGAGAGCTGGACCGGCACCGGGCAGGCTACGATCTCCACGTTATCCACCAGCCAGCCAAAGTAGTCGTTGCCAATCGCGTCGACCGAGTCGAAGCGGAATCGTACCCGTAGTGGTCCGCCGCTATAATCCCACAGGTTGGCCGAGGCCTGGTGCCAGGTCGCCTCGGGGCCTGTGGAGACCCAGGCGGTGGCCCAGGTGGCCCCGCCGTCGGTAGAGACGTCGACGTAGCGATGATCCCAGGGGCAATAGCCGCCACACTCGGTCTGCTCATAGCTCCAGAACTTGAGGGTGGCGTGGCTGTAATCGGCGAGGTCGAGGTCGAATTCTAGCTCGAGCGTGCCGCTCACTTGCAGGCCGGTGCTGAAGGTGCAGGTGGCGTCGAGGCCAAAGTAGGCGCCGGTATCGGGGCTGCGGAAGGGGGCGACCAGCGCGCCACAGGTGTCGGCCTCCTGCTCCTGGTTCCAGAGGCGGGTGAAGGTCCAGTTGCCCAGGCCGCCCTCGAAATCGTCCGAGAAGAGCGTGACGGTGCGGCCGCAGGCCGGCGTGGACGAGGCAGCGCAGCGGGTGGTGCTGCCGCTGCTATAGTCGGTGACCCAGATCTCGGGCTCGTTCCTGCCCTCGATGTAGGTCACGCCGGTGTTCAAGCCCGCGGGGCTGTCGCAGGTGAAGGCATCGAGCACGTGACGGTCGAGGTCGGTGACGACGATGTTGGTGGAGGCATCATCCGAGTGGTAGAGCAGGCTGTGCTCGGCGTCATAGTCGATGCCGGTGTTGTCCGCCAGGCCGGGAACGGTGCAGGTGTGTACCGTGCCCCAACTGAGGGGCGCCCACCAGGTGCCGGTGCGGATCAGGTCGATCTCGAAAACGATGCTTCCATCGTACGCCGCCGCAGCTTCGAACCCCTCTTCGGCGCCGGCATCCTGATATTGGAGGAGGATGGAGTGATTGTCCAGGAGGATGGCCTCCCAGGTGCCGGCCAGCGCGCCCCCACCGCCCGATTGATAGTGGTGGTAGCCCTGGTACTGGACTGCCAGGCAGGCGCCGGCGTAACCCCCGTAGGGGCACGTCCCGGCGGAGAATGAGTGGTAATAGACCGGATCGTTGGTGTCGCCGGGGTCCAGGTCATCCCACATCAGGGCGATCAGGTTGTGGGGTGCCGCGCCGTCAGGTAGTGGGCACTGGTTGCCAAGGTTGACGTACAGGTCGTCAAAGTTGAGGACGCCGTTCGACTGGACGTAGAACTCGGTATGGTCGGTGCCGTAAAAGTTAAAGGGAAAGCCGATCGGGAAGGGGCCGGCATAGTCGTCGTCTCCGAGAAGGACGGGTGTCCCCATCCCGGCAAGCTCAACCCAGTGGTAGGCCGGGCCGTCGAGCTGGGCCGAGTCGCGGTAGGTGTAACCAAAGGTGTCGGGACCGCCGGCAGCCTGCGGGCTGCAGCCGGCCCCGGCCGGCCGTGCCGGCTCGCCTGGTTTCTGCACAGAGGGATTCTCCTGGGCCGCGGTGAGAGGCAGCAAAACGCCGAGCAGAAAGATCGTTGCCAACAGGGTTCGAAGCAATGCACGCATATCCATTTGAGGCTCCTTTCTCCCCTACGCCGGGAAGTGTACTGCGGAAAGCTTGATCAGGCGCACGTCAGACGAGACGCTCTTGCGCAGCATCACCTCCTTTCCCACGTACCGGAAGCCGATCATGCTCGTCCGGCGACGAGCCCATTGTGGCGAAGCTACTATGGCACACCGGGCAGTCTCGAGGCTGCGTCGTCACCCAGCCAGATGTCGGTTCTTCCTGCGAGGGCGGAATGCAGAGTAGACTCTTACGATCGGTGTCCCTCTATCTCGCATTATGTCTCACCGCGCACGTGCTGTCAAGCACCTGAGCAGAACGGTGGTGCGACGCGCCCGTCGTTTTGCACCTGGTAAACTCGCCAGACTCCAGCAGCTTATTTGACCGATTTCGCTTCCTGGACTATACTGCGGGTGCACGAGTGCCGCCGGCAATTCCGTGGCGAGCGTAGGAGCCTTTACAGGTATACCGGCATGACACCAGCCTTTCAGCGCGATCGTTCCACCTGGCTGCTCTACCTCTTCCTGGCCCTCTATGGCTACTTCCTCAACATCCTGGGGCCGATTACCCCTTTTCTCAAAGACGAGCTATCGCTGTCCTACACGGTCAGCAGCCTGCACTTTACCGCGTTTGCCGTGGGCATCCTGCTGGTAGGGCTGGGCGGACACCTCGTGATCGGGCGGCTGGGCCGCTGGCGATCCCTCTGGCTCGGGGCGTTTGGCATGGGGGTGAGTGCGTTCCTCCTGATAGCCGGCCGCTCGGCACCGCTCACGATCGGGGCGTCCTTCTGCATGGGCCTGGTGGGCTCGCTCCTTCTGGCTGCCGTCCCATCCGCCCTGTCTGACCGGCACGGCGAGCTGCGGGCGGTGGCCCTCTCGGAAGCGAACGTCATCGCGTCGGGGATCTCTGCCGCGGCCCCGTTGTTGGTGGGTTGGTTCGCCCCGCTGCTGGGTAGACCCGAGTACCCCTTGGGCGGCTGGCGGCTGGCGCTGGCTATCGCGGCTGCTGCACCGTTTCTGATGCGCCTTGGGTTCCGCCACGCGACGCTCCGGCAGTCCACGTCCGATGCGCACGATACCTCTTCGGGCCGGCGGCCTTTGCCCGCCCTCTTTTGGGTCTATTGGGC
>JAFGIA010000266.1 GCA_016929795.1 Anaerolineae bacterium | reverse complement strand
GGGGTTCACGCTCTCACGCCCCCTACCCGTCATCGGCTTGGTAGGCCTTTACCCTACCAACTACCTGATGGGCCGCAGGCCCCTCCCGAAGCGCATCCTCTTGCAAGGCGCTTTACTTGGCAAAATGAATCACCAAGCTCATGGGGTATTAGCCACCGTTTCCAGCAGTTATTCCCCTCTCCGGGGTAGGTCACCTACGTGTTACTCACCCGTTCGCCACTCCCACCCCCAGACGAATCCAAGGGTGACCGTTCGACTTGCATGTGTTAGGCACGCCGCCAGCGTTCATCCTGAGCCAGGATCAAACTCTCCGTAAATTGATTTACAGTTCATTAGGTCCCGAAGCACTGTCTCTCCAGAAACACCGACCCCGACCCAGTCGAGGCCGTAGCTCCCTTCGAAACGCTGGTTCTTTCCTATCACTCTTCAGTTGTTAAGGTCCGCCCTCTTGCGACAGGGGGCGATTCTAGCACATCCACCCCACCCTGTCAAGTCCGATCACATCCCTGTCTCAGACACACAAGCGCCGATTCTACCACACAGATTCCCGCTTGTCAAATCGCGCCCCCTCGATCACCGAGAGCCTCTGCGTGTCTGTCACATCCGGCTTTGCCCCCGTCTGGGGGACAAAGCAACCAGCAGACCTGACCCCTATCTGCTGGTTGGCAGCTTTTACGTTTGGTTGTAATGGATTAAGGTTCTGTACTGCACATTATAGCACACCGGCTCCATCTTGTCAAGTAGAGCCCAGTTAAAATTTTCGCCGCGGAGTGGTACATATCCAGCCCCCCAGCCCAGGAACGTGTGCCAGACCGGCAGAGGGCCTCCGCCGGATCGAGTGCGAGCGCAAATGTAACACACCATCCCCATCTTTGTCAAATCACGCGGCATAGTATGTGCGCCGGGCGCTGTGCACATTTTTATGTGCACCCGGCTTGCCTGAAAAGCCCTTTGCGAGTATAATGAAACGACAAGATAGCCGCCGGGATGGCGCACGGGCCGCCCCGCGGCCGGGATTCCCAAGATGCCGACAATGCAAGAGGATGAGCACAACACACAGGCCGCTGTGCTGATGCGGCGAGGGCAAGAAGCAGCGCGCGCCGGGCAGCGCGACCACGCCCGGCGCTATTTTGCCGCCGCCGTCGAGGTGGACCCCACCTGCGTCGATGGCTGGCTGGCGCAGGCGGTCCTGGCAGGCGACCCTCATCGTGCACTCGGCTACCTGGCACGAGCGCTCGATCTCGATCCAGGCAACCACGCCGCGCGCCTGCTCCTGCGCCAGGCGCGGCGCCAGCTACCCAACTCGCCTCTGCTTCCGCCCCCGCGCCCCGAGCCCGGCGCCGTGCCTCCACCTCCCCCCCAGGGAGCCACACCGCCTGCGCCGCCGCCGGCACACCGCTCCGTCGCGGTGGCCGGCCCTGTGCGGCCATCGACGGCCGCACCCCCTGCGCGCCGGACCAGCGCCGCCTGGCTGCTCGTCGCAGCCATGGCGCTCTTGCTCGTCTGTTTCGTCGCACTCTGGACCGACGCGCCACGCACCGTGCTGGCGGCCTTGCTGCCGTCGCCCACCCCCACCCCCACCTTCACCCCCACGCCCACGCCGACGCCGCGGCCGACCTTTACGCCGACCCCCACCCACACCCCCACGCCCACTGCCACCTTCACCCCCACCCCCACCCATACCCCTACGCCGACAGCCACCTTCACCCCCACCCCCACGCCGACGAAAAAACCACCACCTGACCAGAGCGAGTCGGAAAAATGGATCGAGATCGACCTCTCGGAGCAGCGCCTCTATGCCCACGAGGGGCAGGCGACAGTGCTCAACGCCCGCGTATCGACAGGCACGTGGCAGTACCCCACAGTCACTGGCCGTTTCACAATCTATGCCAAGTACCGGGCCACGCGCATGACGGGCCCGGGCTACGACCTGCCCAACGTACCCTGGACCATGTTCTTTTACGGCGGATACGCCATCCACGGCACCTATTGGCACAACAATTTTGGAACCCCCATGAGCCATGGGTGCGTCAATATGAAGACACTCGAAGCCAAGTGGCTGTACAATTGGGCGCCCAAGGGCACATTGGTAGTAGTGCACCAGTGATCCGTGACTTGCCAATCCGCCCTACATCCCGCCCCGGCTTTATGAGAGGCTACGAAACTGAGTATCATCTCAATAAAGGGGGGAAGTTGGTGTGTGTGCGGTGCCCGCACACACTGATGTTCCCCCGATTATTGAGCAGATACGAAACTGAAACTGAAGGTGCAGGATAGATGATTACACCGGCCGGCAAAGAATGTCGGTATTACTACCAGGATTACTTTCGCGGGCGCGAGCGGCAAGAGTGCCGGCTCATCGCCCAGAACCCACGCTCCGAGCCGTGGCGACCGGAGGTGTGCAAGGCGTGCCCCGTGCCCGGCATCCTGCGCGCCAACGCCTGCCCGAACATGGTCATGGAGGCGCGCGTCGACAAGACAATGCTCGGCCTGCGGCGCAGGGTCGTCGTGGAGGCAGTGTGCACGAGGTACATCGAGTCGGGCTTTGACCCACACGTTGGCTGCGGGCACTGCCACGAGGAGAGGGCAGGCGCGGCCCTGTTTGAGCTGGAAGAAAGACCATGACCCCGCAGCAATGACGCCCCCTTTTGACAATGTTAAAACCTCGGTATCGTGGTCGATGGGGCCAAGCAGCACATTGACAAGGCGGCAAAGAAGGGATATAATGAGTCACTGAGGGTTGATGGGGACTGGAAGTGCAGCCCCCATACTCAGAAAAGACAGGTAGGGCCATGTCGTGCCCCAATAGAGCGCCGGCCTGCCGCCGCAGCACCTCTCCTCTGACTTGGTGCAATCCCATCCAACCAGGAACGAGCGGCGGGTTGGCTGCTGACGCCCCATCTTTCTTGTAGCCTGGGGCCATGTTCTTTTCGGGCTGACCGGGAGAAAGGAGGTGACCACGAGCGAACCACGTGCCACTCAATTCTCAGCAGTGGAGGCTGGCTGCTGAACGCTGACCGCCCACGGGTAGGGCGAATCATTCCCCGGAGTAAGATTGAGAGCATTCACAAGGAGGTAGGATGAAATCGGGTAGTTTTTCCAACTTGTTTATTGTCCTGGCTCTACTCCTCAGCACGTTCTCCGTCCCCGCTGCCGCAGCGGCGGCACCTGCTTCACCGGCAACTGAATCCACCGCGCCCATTGGCCAGGGTAACTGGACGGACAAAGTCGATCCTCTCATCTTGGAGGAATTGGTCGAGACAGGCCAAGCTGACTTTTTCATCGTCTTCAAAGACACGGCCGACCTGTCTCCGGCCTACTCTATGAGCTGGCACGATCGCGGCTACTTTGTGGTCGACACGCTAAAGGCCATGGCCGAGCGATCGCAGGTCAATGTCAGAAAATGGCTGGCAGAGCAGAACATCCGGTACACGGTCTTCTGGATCAACAACAGCCTCTTTGTCCACGCCGACCAGGCTGCACTCGAAGCCCTGGCGGCCTTTCCCGAGGTTGCCGAGCTGAAGGGCAACCACGTGGCGCACATTTTTGATGACGAGCCGGCGGGTGCATCCCAGGTGGAGGGCGAGATCATGGCCCCCGCCTACCCGTGGAACATCACCTTCCCCATGGCCGACCAGGTTCACGCGCAGTATGGCGTCAAGGGCCAGGGGGTCGTGGTCGGCGGCATGGACACCGGCGCCGAGTACACACACATGGGCCTGGTCCAGAACTATCGCGGCTGCCTGAACCCGCCCACCTGCACCGTCTTTGACCACACCTATAGCTGGTACGATCCAAGCTCTAGCTGCGGCGGCGCGCCGTGTGACACCGACGGCCACGGCACCGCCACCATGGGCATCATGGCCGGCGACGACGACCCGGCCCTGCCCACCGGCGCCTGGATCGGCATGGCGCCCGACGCGCAGTGGATCCACTGCCTCGGCTGCCCCTACGGCAGTTGCCCCGACTATGACACCACCGCCTGTGCCCAGTGGTTCCTGGCGCCTGGCGGCAATCCCAACCTGCGGCCGCAGGTGGTCAACCACTCCTGGGGGACCTGGTCGCCCAACGACTGCCAGGGCAACGCCTTCCAGACCGAGTTGATGGCCTACCGCGCTGCCGACATCGTGCCCGCCTTTGCCGCGGGCAACGTGGGTGATGCCTGCAACTCGAGCACCTCTCCCGCCAACAACACCGACCCCGCTGGCAACCCCATCGCCTTTGCCAGTGGGGCGCATGGCATCGACGGCTCCCTCGACTACTACTCGAGCTGTGGCTGGAACGCCTGCAACCCCACCAAGCTCTTTCCCGACGTGGCATCGCCCGGCCTGAACTCCTGCACCACCGGCACCGGCAACACCTACAACTGCAGCTTTGGCGGCACCTCGTCCGCCAGCCCCCACACCGCCGGCTGCGTGGCCCTGGTGCGCTCGGCCAACCCCACCCTGTCGGTAGCAGATGTGGAGCAGGTCATCCGCGATGCGGCCAACGACGTGGACGACACCTCCTGCGGCGGCACCATCGATTGGAACAACCGCTACGGCGAGGGCCACCTCGATTGTTACGAAGCGGTCCAGTTGGCTGGTGTGGGCGGCATGGGGACGCTGAATGGGACAGTCACCGATGCCAATACGTCGCTACCCCTGGAAGACGCGAGCATCGACGCTACCCTCACCCCGACCAGGACCTGGCATACCACCACCGACGAGCTGGGCTACTATGAAGTGAGGGTGATGACGGGCACCCTGACGGTAGAAGCCTGGAAGTACGGGTACGTGCCGGCCGTGACCAGCACCAACGTCTATTCCGGCGTGACCACGACCGAGAACTTTGCCCTCTACCCGGCCGTCATGTACACCGTCGACGGCACCGTCACCGACGCCACCACCGGCTGGCCGCTCTATGCCCGCATCGACATCGACGGCTATCCCTACAACCCCGTGTGGACCGATCCCGAGACAGGCTACTACAGCGTCTCCCTGGCCGAAGGCGTCGCCTACGACTTTGTCGTCAACGCCTGGGTGCCGGGCTACCTGCCTGCAGGTGCCTTGGTTGGCCCGCTCACCGGGAACACCACAGTCGACTTTGCGCTCGACGTCGATCAGGGCGCCTGCATCGCGCCCGGCTATCAAATGAGCCTCACCGATTACTTCTTTGACGACTTTGAGGCCGGGTACACCGCCTGGACGATGGACGGCCTGTGGAACCCCGAAAACCAATCGGACACGTGCGGTTCCATCGTGGCGCCCTTCCCCAGCCCCACCAACGCCTCCTACTATGGCCTCGACGGCGTCTGTACCTTCAACAACGGCGCTACCAACAGCGGCTCGCTGACCATGAGTGCGCCCACATCGCTCCCCGCCGCCGGCGCCGCCTTCCTCAGCTTTGCCAGCTACGAGCAAACCGAGTGCAGCGGCGACTGCGGATATGACAACCGCTACGTCGAGATCTCGAGCGACGGCGGCGCTTCGTGGACCTTGCTCGGTGAAGCGGCGAGTGAAGGCGCCTGGTACACCGCGTGGTTCGATCTGGGCGCCTATGTCGGATCGAACGTCCAGATCCGCTTCCGCTTTGACACGGTCGACAGCGCCGTAAACGACTACTTTGGCTGGATGGTCGACGACGTCGCGATCCAGACCGGCGTCTGCGAGCCCCAAGCGGGGGGCCTCGTGGTCGGCAACACCTACGACCTCAACACCGGCCTTCCTCTCGCCGGCGTGACGGTCGCCAACGACGCCGGCTACTCCACCGTGAGCGTGCCCACGCCCGACGACCCGGCCGTAGACGACAGCTTCTACACCCTCTTCTCGCCGCCCGGCGACCACCTCTTCACCGCCTCCAAGTCGCTGTACGGCTCGACGAGCCTCACCGTCACCATGGTGTCCGGGACCACGGTCGAGCAGGACTTTTACCTGGGCACCGGCGAGCTCGTGGCAAATCCGACGTCGCTGGCCGTGACCCTCGACATGGGACTGACCGACACCGAGCCGCTGACCCTGACCAACGTCGGCAATGCGGACGCCAACTTTGAGATCGCCGAACTGGATCGCGGCTTTGAGCCTGCGCGCATGCCCGGGCACGGCCAGTGGCTCTACCAGGCCATGGCCGCAGTAGAGATGGCGGCGAACAGGTCTGGCCAGCAGTTGGCCTACCCCAAGGCGTATCGCTGGCAGCCGGACGCGCCGGCGGCAGCCCTCAACATCCTGGTCTATGCCGACGACTATATCCACATAGCGCCCAACACCTTCCTCGACCAGGCGCTCCAGGCGCTCGGTCTCGGCTACACGGCGCACTATGATGGCGACTGGACCGGCTTTGAGGCCGACCTGACCGGCGGCACCTGGGACCTGGTCCTCGTCGGCGACGACAACTATGGGCCGCCCGAGTCGGTCTTTACCGCCCTGAACAACCATGTCCTCGGCGGCGGCAAGCTCGTCTTCCACGGCTGGACCGTTGCCTCGTATGCTTCGCACCCGCTGTGGAGCACCCTCGGCTTCACCTTTATCTCCAATGACACGGATCCACCGGATCCCATCTACTGGTGGGACCCCGGTCACCCCATCTTTACCACCCCACAGGCCGTGCCCGAGTTCACAGTGCTCACCTCCGGGATCTATGGCACCTACGGCCAGTACGTGGAGCCGCTTGCGGGACTCGAGGCCATCGCGGGCTACACCACGCCCGGTCCCGATCCGAACCAGGCAGCCATGGTGGTGGCGAACGAAGGCCGCACCGTGTTCAAGGGCTTTCTCGACGGCCAGAACAGTGCCGATCTCGACGGCGACAGCGCGTTCGACGGCGTGGAGCTCTGGACCAACCTGATCGACGGCATCCAGCATGGCTTTGCCGGCGATGTGCCCTGGTTGTCCGAAGACCCGATCAGCGGCACGGTTCCTGTGGCAGGTCACCAGGTCATCGACGTCACCTTTGACAGCACCGGCGTCACCCAGCCCGGCGACTACCAGGCCACCCTGAGCATCAACAACGACACGCCCTACGGCCCGCTGCAGGTCCCGGTGACCATGACCGTCGTGCCTCCACCGACCTACGGCAAGCTCGAAGGCACCGTCATCGGCCTCGGCTACTGCGACACCGACCCCGCTCCCCTCGAGGAGGCCGAGATGATCGTCGAGAGCAGCCTGGGCGTGAGCTGGACGCTGGCCACCGACGAGGCCGGCCACTACCTGATCTGGCTGGATCAGGCCAACAGCCCGCTCACGATCCATGTCACCTACCCCGAGCATGAGGACGGGTTGGCAGCCGGCGTGCTCGTCACGGGCCAGCAGACGACGACCGTGGACTTTTATCTGCGCTGGCTCCAGCCCTGCCTGAGCGTGACGCCCGATAGCCTGGCCGCCACCCTCGACATGGGCGCCACCGACACGCAGCAAATGACGGTGACCAACAGCGGCGCCGCGCCGGCGATGTTCGAGTTCCAGGAGCAGGATAACGGCTTCTCCCCGACATCTATCGCGGGGATGAATCCGACCGGCCAGAACCTGCCGGTATACGCTCCTCCCACCGTCATCGCCGCGCCAACCATCGCGCACTCCTACACCGATGGCCACCTGGCGCCGGCTGATTCCGGCAGCGTCGAATCGCCGCCGGCTCCCAGCCGATACACAGACTCCGCCCTCGCCCTGGTGTACTATGGCGATCGTGCCACCTTCGACGCCGACTACCCGGGCCTGCCGGTCGAGGGATTCGAGAACACCCTCGTTCCGGACGGTAACATCGTAGCCTGTGATGGCCCCTTCGACAGCGCCACCGACAACGCATGCTTCGCACCGGGCGGGATCCTCGACGGCATTCGCCTGATGAACGTCGATCCTATCAATCAGATGGTGGTGATTGGGGACGGTGCTCTCGGGCAACCGAGCGCATTGGTCGGCCCCAACACGTTCGTGGACGACCACGACCTCATCTTCTACGATGGGGGAGTCAACGCGGTCGGCCTGGATCTCTGGTCTCCGATGGGAGAGGCGACCTTTGACCTCTACATCTACGGGCCTGGCGACGTGCTGCTCGGCCAGACGTCGGTTCTTGCCCAGACGACGGGCACCTTCTGGGGTGTGGCCTCGAACACCCCCATCACGCGCATCCGGACCACGTCTACGGCGGGGGCAGGCGAACTGTTCGACGACATCGCCTTCGGAGGGGGTGGCGACGTGCCGTGGCTGAGCGAGTCGCCCATCAGCGGCACGGTGCCGGCCGACGGAGGCCAGGCCGTGGTCGACGTCACCTTCGACGCCGGGGTTGTGGGCCAGCCGGGTGAGTACTGGGCCACCCTCAACGTCAAGAGCGACGACCCCGTCAACGGCACGGTCGGCCTCCCGGTCACCATGACCGTCATCGCGCCGCCCGACTGGGGCATCCTGGAGGGCACCGTCACCGGCCTCGGCTACTGCGACGGCGACAGCTATCCGCTCGCGGACGCTGTCGTACTGATCGAAGGCACCTCCGGCATGACCTGGACCACCACCACCGACGGTGCGGGCTACTATGTCTGGTGGCTCGACTCGGTCGACAGCCCCTACATCGTCTCAGTCACCGCCGAGGGACACCTGGGGGCACAGGTGACCGGCGTGGTCATCAACCCCGGCGGGGCAACGACCACCGTCGACTTTGCCCTGCGCTGGCTCCAGCCCTGCCTGAGCGTGACGCCCGATAGCCTGGCCGCCACCCTCGACCTGGGCGCAAGCGAGACGCAACAAATGACGCTGACCAACAGCGGCGCGGCGCCGGCGATCTTTGACCTCCAGGAGATGGACAGGGGCTATGCCCCGAACGCGGAGGGCGGTGTGCCGGCTTATACACCGCCTGTCGCCTCGGCTGCCAAGCCCGGGAGCCTGCTCGATAGCGGGCCAGCGGATGTCCACGGCACGGCGGCTCCGGTGACCATGCAGGGTGAGATCCTGCTCGACCAGGCGCCCAACCAGGTCAACGGCCTCTTCTCTGACTCGGACTGCGCCAACTGCCCCACCGGTCAGCAGTCGATCGCCGAGAACTTTTACCTGGCGGAAGGCGCAGCCATCGGCCAGATCGTGTTCTGGACCGGGTACTGGCCGGCTGACACCCCGATCGACCCCGATCAGATCACGGTGATCTTTCACGAGGACGCTTCGGGCTACCCCGGCACCGCCATCTACACCGAGGCGGACGTGGCCTACGAGCGCGTGCAGACCGGCGTGGTCCTCTTTGGGGTCCACGAGTGGATGCACACGCTGACGCTCGGCTCGCCGGTGATCCTGGAGCCAGGCAACTACTGGGTCGAGATCTATAACAACACCGCCGGCAACAGCGATCAGTTCTTCTGGGAGACGGGCAACCTGGATCCCGGGGCCGGCTTGACTGGCAGTGCATTTGCCTTCGAGACTCCCGGCCAGGCATGGAACTATGACAGCGCCACCGACCTCGCCATCCAGTTGATCGAGGGTGGTGGCGACGTGCCGTGGTTGAGCGAAGCGCCGATCAGCGGCACAGTGCCGGCCGATGGCGGCCAGGTCGTGGTCGACGTCACCTTTGACGCCGGGGCCGTGGCCCTGCCCGGTGAATACTGGGCCACCCTCAACGTCCGGAGCGACGACCCGGTCAACGGCACGATCGGCCTTCCCGTCACCATGACCGTCATCGCCCCGCCCGACTGGGGCATCCTGGAGGGCACCGTCACCGGCATGGGGCACTGCGATGCGGAGAGCTACCCGCTGGAGGGGGCCACCGTGGTGGCCGCAGATGGCGGGGTCATGACCGTTACCACCGACGTCAACGGCGAGTATGCCGTCTGGCTCGAGGCAGGCACCTACGAGGTGGTTGCTTCCGCCGAGGGACACACCGAAGCCAGCGCCCAGGTGACCATCGTCGGCCAGCAGACCACGATCCAGGACTTTGCCCTCCGTTCTCTCCAGCCGTGCATGAGTCTCACCCCCCCGGCCATGGAAGCCATCCTGCTGCCGGGCACGGCGGAAACACAGCCCTTGACGCTGATCAACGATGGCGCTGCCCCTTCGGACTTTGTCATCCGCGAAACGACCCGGACGGTAGAGATCCTGGGCCTGGGCATGGTGACCATCGCCCCCAGCGCCGACGCCGATCTGTCGAGCACCACCACACCGGATGGCTATGTCCCCGCCCTCACTCATTCTTCGTCGCCGGGCGCGCACCTGATGGGCGGTACCGTCGCCATCTTTAAGGATGCCGACCCGTGGGGTTCCGTGTCCACCGAGGCCGTCCTGGCGGCCAACGGCATCCCCTACGAGGTGCACGGTTCGGGCGAGTTTGGCACGCTCGACTTTGGCGCCTTTGGCATGATCGTCATCAACAGCGACCAACCCCAGGCGTTCTACGACACGTACGCCCTCTACGTAGACAAGTTCGAAGACTATGTCCAAGGCGGCGGATACCTCAACTTCTTCTCCGCCGACGCTGGCTGGAACGGCGGATACCTGTCGGCTCCGCTCCCCGGTGGAATGGTCTGGACCACCTGGTATGAGGATTACAACGCCATAGACGACCCGGCCCACCCCGTCGTTCAGGGCGTGCCGGACCCGTTCTACGGCACCTCGGCCAGCCACGGCTACTTCAGCAACCTGCCGGCCGATGCCCACGTCATCGTGCACGGCAACGACAGCGGGCAGCCGAACCTGGTCGAGTACCCGCTGGGTGATGGCTGGTTCATCGGCTTTGGCCAGACGGCCGAGATCTCGTACGACTGGGGCTGGGAGGGAGGTCCCATCCTGCCCAACGCGCTCCTGTACGGCTATGCCTTCGAGCCCGCGGGCGACGTCCCCTGGGTATCCGAAGACCCGATCACCGGCACCGTGCTGGCCGATGACCAACTCCCCGTCGACGTCACCTTCACCGCCCTGCCGACCATGCCCCTGGGCGTCTACACCGCCACCCTCGTCATCAACACCGACGACGCTCAGGAACCGCAGTTGACCGTCCCCGTGACGCTGACCATCGTCGACTGCATGCCCGTGACAGGTGTTGACCTGGCCGTGCTCACAGCAGACCCCATCTTCCCCGGCGACGCAGTGGACCTGGAGGCCGACGTCGAGCCGGACGACGCCTCCAAGCCCTACAGCTACACCGTGGACTATGGCGACGAGACGCCGTTGGTCACCGGTTCGAGCAGCGACGACCCGCTGGCCCTGAGCCACAGCTATGCCGCCGCCGGCAGCTACACGGTCACGGTCTCGGTCTGGAACTGTGACATGACCGAACCGGTGGCGGATACCGCGGTCGTGGCAGTCCAGGTACCGTGCGCGCCGGTGACCGGCCTCGACTTTGGCTGGATGCCAGTGGCGCCGGTTGCCGGGGAGATGGTATCCTTCGACGCCACCGTCACCGGCGGCGACGAGCCGATCACCTACACCTGGAGCTTTGGCGATGGCGAAACGGCGGTGGGCGTGAGTGTGACCCACGCCTTTGCGCTGGCTGCCGACTATACGGTGTGGCTGACGGCGACCAACTGCAGTGGCGAGGGCGTGGCCGTTATCTCTCACACACTGACCGTCGCTGTAGTGCCACCGCCCATCTACTACTACTACCTGCCCATCACCGTCAAGGCCTACAACGACTAGCGGCAACAGACATCAGGGGCCTGCTCCCGGCCGGGAGCAGGCCCCTCTCGCGTCACCCGGCAGCCGGTTTTGCCGGTTGGCGCTCATCATCCGACACAAAAAAGCGGGGGACGGAATGTCCGTCCCCCGCTTTTGAATGGACGTTATTCGGCGCTGTCTACCGTCTGCGGCAGATCTACGGGGATCGGCGCCTGATCATGGAACTCGAGCCCATCCCCCTCCTCATTCACCTCCGCCAGCACGTGTGTCCCCGGCTCCACCTCGCCGCGCAGAATGCGTTTCGAGAGAGGGCTCTCGACGTAGCGCTGCAGCGTGCGGCGCAGCGGCCGCGCCCCAAAGGCCGCGTCATACCCCTGCTCGGCCAGCCACCGCCGGGCGCGGTCCGTCAGATCCAGCGTGATCTGCCGTTCTTCCAGCCGCTCGCGGATCTCGTGCATCTGCAAGTCGACAATCTCCTCGACGTGGTCGATCGTCAGCGTGTGGAAGATAATGATCTCGTCCACGCGGTTCAGGAACTCGGGCCGGAACGTGCGCTTGAGCCCTTCCTCGATCTTTTGCTTCGTCTCGCTCAGCTCGCTGTCGCCGCCCTCCGCCCGCAGGAACCCCAGGGTACCGCCCTTCCTGGCATACTCGGTGCCAATGTTCGACGTCATGATCAACACCGTGTTGCGAAAGTCGACCACGCGGCCCTGCCCATCTGTCAGGCGCCCATCCTCCAGGATCTGCAGCAGCGCGTTCCACACGTCGGCATGCGCCTTCTCGATCTCGTCGAACAGCACGATCTGGTACGGCCGGCGGCGAACCGCCTCGGTGAGCTGCCCCCCCTCTTCATAGCCGACATAGCCGGGCGGCGCGCCGAACAGTCGGCTCACCGTGTGCTGCTCTTGATACTCGCTCATGTCGATGCGCACCATCGCATCCTGGTCGTCGAACATAAACTCGGCCAGTGCCTTGGCCAGCTCCGTCTTGCCCACGCCCGAGCTGCCGAGAAAGATAAAGCTGCCGATCGGGCGGCGCGGGTCCTTCATGCCACTGCGCGCCCGCCGGATCGCGTCGGCGATGGCATTGATCGCCTCGTCCTGGCCCACGATCCGCCGGTGCAGGTGCTCTTCCATGTAGAGCAGCTTGTCGGCCTCGGTCTGGAGCAGGTTGGTCACAGGGATGCCCGTCCACGTCGCGACCACCTCCGCAATGTCAGCCGCATCGACCGTCTCGTCGAGGCCCGCGTCCTGCTGCCAGGCGTCGCGCTGCTCGTTAAACTCGGCCTCCATCGCCATCCGCTCCGTCTTGTATTGCGCAGCGCGCTCATAGTCGCGATTCTGCCAGGCCGCTTCTTCCTCGGTCACCAACTTTTTCAGGCGCCCCTTCATCTGCTTCAGGTCGCCCGGCATCGAATAGATCGCCACGCGCAGCTTGCTCGCCGCCTCGTCGATCAGGTCCACCGCCTTGTCGGGCAGGCGGCGCTCGGTCACATAGCGGTACGACAGCCGGGCTGCCGCATCCAGTGCCTCTTCCGTAAAACGGACGTTGTGGTGCGCCTCGTAGCGGTCGCGCAGGCCGTGCAGCATCTCGATCGTCTCTTCCACCGACGGCTCCTCGACCCAGATCGGCGCAAAGCGCCGCTCCAGCGCACTGTCCTTTTCGATATAGCGCCGGTACTCGTCGGGCGTCGTGGCGCCGATGCAGCGCAGTTCGCCGCGCGCCAGGGCCGGCTTCATCATCGACGACGCGTCCATCGCCCCCATCGCCCCACCGGCGCCGACGACGCTGTGGATCTCGTCGATGAACAAAATGATCTCGCCCTCGGCCCGCTGCACCTCTTCCATCGCGCCCTTGAGCCGCTCCTCGAACTCGCCACGGAAGCGCGTGCCGGCGATCATGGCGCCCAGGTCGAGCTGCACCACGCGCTTGCCGCTCAGGATCTCGGGCACGTCGTCCTCGGCGATCTTGCGGGCCAGCCCCTCGGCGATGGCCGTCTTGCCCACGCCCGCGCCCCCGATCAGCACCGGGTTGTTCTTGGTGCGGCGGCTGAGCACCTGGATCACACGCAGGATCTCGGCGTCTCGCCCAATGACCGGGTCGAGCTTGCCCTCGCGGGCGAGCTGCGTCAGGTCGCGGCTGAACTTGTCGAGCGTGCGGTAGCGGCTCTCGGCCTGTGGGCTGTTCGCCTTCTGCCCGCCGCGCACCTCTTCCACACTGTCGAGGATCCGCTGGCGCGTCACCCCCATTTCGGCCAGGATACGTGCCGAGGGGGTATTGCGCTCGCTCGAAATCGCCAGAAAGAGGTGCTCCGTAGAGATATAGTCATCCTTCAGCTTGGACGCTTCGTCGTTCGATTGGTCGATCACGCGCTTGAGGCGTGGAGTAATATACACCTGGTTCACGCCGCCGCCGCCATAGATCTGCGTGCGCGGCGACCGCTTCAGCTCTTCGTCGAGACGGTGGGCAATGGCGTCCAGATCCACACCCAGCCGGCTGAGAACTTCGGGGATCACCCCGTCCGGCTGCTCGATGAGCGCCAACAGCAGGTGCTCCGTGTCCACCTGGGTGTGTCCGTAGCGCTGCAGGACTTCATAGGCACGCATCGCCGCGTCCTGCGCCCGCTCAGTGAATCGGTCAAATCGCATCATCTCTGGAATCTCTCCCAATTTCTAGTCAACAAGAAACTCGCTATTCGCTATCCAGGCCTGCCGGCTTTCATCAAGGTTGCACATTGTACACTCTACGCCCCACAGCCCGGCCTGGTTTCTACCGTCCATTATATCACATCTGCTCGGCACGGCCAACCTTTTCAAACCTCAGATTGCCGTCGCGTGCATCCACCTCGATGCGATCCCCTTCCTCGAAATCGCCCTGCAGCAGGCGCAGCGCCAGCGGGTCCTGCACCCTGCGCTGGATCACGCGCTTGAGCGGCCGGGCGCCAAAGGTCGGATCGTACCCTTCCTCCGCCAGCAGCTCCTTGGCTGCTTCCGTCAGCTCGATCTCCAGGCGCCTCTCCTCGAGTAGATTCTGAAGCCGCTCGAGCTGGATATCGACGATGCTCTTCAGATGCTCCTTCGACAGGCCGTGAAAGATCACAATCTCGTCGATCCGGTTCAGGAACTCGGGCCGAAAGTGGTGCCGCAGCGCCTCCATCACCCGCGCCTGTTGCCGCTCGTCGTCCACCGTCGTCTCGCCGCTGATGTACTCGGTGCCCACGTTCGAGGTCATGATCACCACCGTGTTCTTGAAATCGACCGTGCGCCCGTGCCCATCCGTCAGCCGCCCATCGTCCAGCAACTGCAGCAGGACGTTAAACACCTCCGGGTGCGCCTTCTCGATCTCGTCGAACAGGATCACCGAATAGGGCCGGCGGCGGACCGCCTCGGTGAGCTGGCCCCCCTCTTCGTACCCCACGTACCCTGGCGGCGCCCCGATCAGGCGCGACACGGTGTGCCGCTCCTGGTACTCGCTCATGTCGATGCGCACCATCGCATCCTCGTCGTCAAAGAGAAACACGGCCAGGCTGCGCGCCAGCTCTGTCTTGCCCACGCCCGTCGGCCCCAGAAAGAGAAAACTGCCCACCGGCCGGTTCGGATCCTGCAAGCCGGCGCGGCTGCGCCGCACAGCCGCCGACACCACCTCGATCGCCCGCTCCTGCCCCACCACGCGCCGGTGCAGCCGCTCCTCCATGCGCAGCAGCTTTTCGATCTCGCCCTCCATCAGCCGCCCCACCGGCACGCCCGTCCACGACGAGACCACTTCGGCCACGTCCTCGGCGCCCACTTCTTCCTTCAACAGCGCCTGACCCTCTTTTTGCAGCGCCTCGAGCTGCCCCTCGCGCCCATTCAGCTCCTGCTGCAGCCGCACCAGTTGCCCGTACTGCAGCTCCGATGCGCGCTCATAGTCCTGGGCGCGCTGTGCCTCCTCGATCTGGTGGCGCACCCGCTCGATCCGCTCCTTCGCCTCGCCGATCTCCTGGATCGCCTGCCGCTCCTGCTTCCAGCGGGCCGTCAGGGCGCGGCTCTCCTCCTTCAGGTCGGCCAGCTCCTTCTCCAGCTTTTTCAGCCGCTCGCGGCTGGCCTTGTCCTTCTCTTTCTTGAGCGCCTCGCCTTCGATCTCGAGCTGCATGATCTGCCTGTCGAGCCCGTCGAGCTCTTCCGGCTTGGACGTAATCTCCATCCGCAGCCGGCTGGCCGCCTCGTCGATCAGATCGATCGCCTTGTCGGGCAGGAAGCGCTCGGTGATGTACCGGTCCGACATGATCGCCGCCGCAATCACCGCCGGGTCCTGGATGCGCACCCCGTGGTGCACCTCGTAGCGGTCCTTCAGCCCGCGCAGGATGCTGATCGTCTCCTCCACGCTCGGCTCGTTGACAAACACCGGCTGGAAGCGGCGCTCCAGCGCCGCATCCTTCTCGATGTGCTGGCGATATTCGTCGAGCGTCGTGGCGCCCACCATGTGCAGCTCGCCGCGCGCCAGCATCGGCTTCAGCATATTGCTGGCGTCCATCGCGCCTTCGGCCGCGCCGGCGCCCACCACCGTGTGCAGCTCGTCGATAAAGACAACAATCTGCCCCTCGGCTTCGGTAATCTCTTGCAGCACCGCCTTCAGCCGCTCCTCGAACTCGCCGCGAAACTTGGCGCCCGCGATCATGGCAGCCAGGTCGAGCTGGACCAGCTTCTTATCCTTCAACCCCTCGGGCACGTCGCCGCGCACAATGCGCTGCGCCAGCCCCTCCACAATCGCCGTCTTGCCCGTGCCTGGCTCGCCGATCAAGACGGGGTTGTTCTTGGTGCGCCGGCTCAACACCTGCACCACGCGCCGGATCTCCTGGTCGCGGCCGATCACCGGGTCGAGCTTGCCCTCCCGCGCCAGCACAGTCAGGTCGCGCCCGTAGCGCTCCAACGCCTGGTAGGTCGACTCGGGCGTCTGCGAGCTGACGCGCTGGCTGCCCCGGATGCTCTGCAGGGCGCGCAGCACCGCGTCGCGTGCCACCCCGTGGCCCTTTAAAAACTGCGCCGCGCTGCCGGCCGTCTCTTCCGTGAGCGCCAACAGCAGGTGCTCGGTACTGACGTAATCGTCGCGCATCTCGCGGGCGATCTTTTCCGCGCGGCTCAGTGACTGATTCAAGTTGCGCGACAATCCCACCTGCGTCGCGCCGCCATACACCTTGGATTTCCGGTTCAGCTCGCGCTCGAGCTGCTGCACCAACACGCCGGGCTGCAAGCCCAGCGCCTGGATCACCTGCGGCACCACGCCGTCGGCCTGCTGTAGCAGCGCCATCAGCAGGTGCTCGCCCTCGATCTGGCCGTGGCTATATTCACTCGCCAGGCCCTGGGCCTGGACGATCGCTTCTTGTGCTTTTTGTGTCAGTCGGTTCATATCCATGGGCATACACTCCTCAACTGTTATGGCCCGGCATTGTTATGGCCCGCGCGTGCCGGCGCCACGATCAAATAGCGCACGAGAGCACCCGGCATCGACAGACCCGGGCAGTAGTATTGTATCGATACTCTGTTAGATCAGCGTGTGAGGAGTGTTAGAGTTGTGTTAGAAGGGTTTCCGCAATAGCGTAGGACCATGTCTCGAACACCACAGGGATTTTCACTTGAGGCGGGAGCGACGGGAAGGCGCTGATGCGCCCTCGCCCGTGCGTCGACGCAGTTGCACGGCAAATGTGCCCGCTCCCGCCAGGATCATGCCCGCCACCTGGTACCAGCTCAGCCCTTCGCCCAGGAAGAGCCACGCGAGCAGGGCGATCTGAAACATCATCGTATTGTTCAGGATGCTCGACTCCATCGCCGACAGGGTGCGCAGCGTCCGGTTCCACAAGGTGAATGCAAAGGCGGTGTTCACCACGGCGAGCCAGGCGATGATGGCCCAGTGTGTGGCCGACAGGCGCGGCAACCCCTGGACTATGATGCCACCCAGCAGCAGCACGCCGGCGCCGATGCCCATCGTCACCACGGTGACCACCAGGGGCGGCAGCCCACCGCTGCGGTTCACGTGGCGTCCCAGGATCGAAGAGAAGGCGTTGGCCACCATGCCCGCGATGGCCACCCCCAGCCCGATCCACTGCCCGCGAGGCATGGCTTCACCCTGCGCGACGAGGTGCGAGGTGGCTCCGCCAGGCAGCAGCGCCGGGGCAAAATAGACCACGACGCCCACCAGGTAAAGGGCGAGCCCCCCCCACTGGAGCGCACCCGGGCGCTCGCCGAGCAGTGACAGCCCAAGGAGCGCCACGAGGATCGTGGTGAAGCTCAGGATCAGGCTGGTCGTCAGCGCCGGCAGGTAGGCGAGGCTGACAAACTGCGCGCCCTGCGTGACTGCGTAAAAGAGGAGCCCGAGGAGAACGAGCCGCCCCCAGGCCGCTCGCGGCAGGCGGCGCACGGCCGCGAGCTGACCCGAGCGGCTGGCCAGCGGCAGCAGGCAGAAAAAGGCGAGGCTGTAGCGCAGCCCGGCGAACGGTAGCGCCGGAATGTCGGCCAGCCCGATCTTGATCAGCACCCAGCTCGACGACCACAAAAAGGTCACGAGCAGTGCTTGTAGCACGGCTTTTGTGTGCGCCCCACTCTGTTCGTCCACGAGGAGAGATTATATGGCGAGGCGCCCTAAATGTCAATGCCGCCCGCTGACTGAAAAGAAGGACGAGAGCGCCTTTATCCGCGACATGCGCATCCGATCGACGGACAAGCTTTACGAGCTCGGACCGAGGATGTGTCGACGGCCGCTGTCTTGCGATTTACTCTGGGTGGAGGTACAATCATCGCGTTCATACCCAACACTGTCCTGCCAGAGAGGAGGAGCACGCATGATCGTCTACCTGAACGGTGCATTTCTGCCCCAGGATGAGGTCCACATCTCGCCCGACGACCGCGGCTTTTTGTTCGCCGACGGGGCCTACGAAGTGGTGCGCAGCTACGACGGCCGGCTCTTTCGCCTGCACGACCACCTGCAGCGCCTGCAGCGCAGCCTGCGCGAGATCCGCATCGAGCCGCCCGATCTCGATAGCCTGGCCGCCGCCGCGCACCAGCTAGTGCGGCGCAACGGCCTGCTCGAGGGCGATGCGACAGTCTACTTCCAGGTGACGCGCGGCACCGCCCCCCGCAAGCACGTCTTCCCTCCGCCCGGCACGCCGTCCACCCTCTACGTGACCGCTTCCCCCTTCCAGCCGGCACCCGACAAGTGGGAAAAGGGGGTAGCGGTGATCCTGGTGCCCGACATCCGCTGGACACGCTGCGACATCAAGAGCCTCCTCCTCTTGCCGAACGTGCTCGCCAGCCAGCAGGCCAGGGAACGGGGTGCCGAAGAAGCCCTCTTTGTGCGCGATGGGTTCGTGACCGAGGGCGCCCACACCAACTTTTGCGCCGTCTTGGATGGCACCCTGGTCACCCACCCTGCCAACCATCTCATTCTCGACGGCATCACGCGCCGGCTGATCCTCGATCTGTGTGCCGACCTCGGCATCCCCACTCGCCAGGCGCCTATCCCCGTGGCGGAACTCTCCGCAGCCGCCGAGCTAATGATCGTCGGCACCACCGTCGAGATCAAGCCCGTGATCCAGGTCGACGACTGGCCGGTAGCCAATGGACGGCCCGGCTCCATCACCCGCCGGCTCCAGGCCGCCTTCCGCGCCCTGGTGGCCTCCGCGCCTTGACACCGCGATCAGGGAAGCATCTAAAATACGTGGAATCCGTGTGAATCCGTGTCAAATTCAAGTACCCACTGAACGCTTACCTCTACTATTCTTGCAACGAGCCGGCGTTCCGCCACCAATACCGCAGCATCACCAGATCTGTCCCATCGACGGCGCGGTATGGAAATCGCTCCACGATCTGCCCGCCCAGGCGATCGTAGAACGCGCGCGCCGCACGGTTCTCTTCGAATACCAGCAGGTAGAGCCCCATCCCCGGCCGGCGCTCCGCCACCCAGGCGCCGGCCTGCGCCATCAGCGCCCTGCCCAGCCCCCGGCCCTGCCATTCGCGCACTATATGCAGGTTGTCGAGAAAGGCGCCCCACTCCGGCTCCACGTCGAGAAAGGCACACGCGAACCCACGCAATACGCGCTCCTCTTCCGCCAGGAGGACAAGCTGGTTCCGCGCTCCGTCGACCAGTCTTGCGCGCCACAGGGCCAGGCGGTCGTCGAGAATCGGGCCATCCAGGAACTCGTCCGACAGAATGCCCCGGTACGAAGCGCGCCAGCTTTGTGCATGAAGCTGCGCCACCGCTGCCACGTCGTCAGGCCCGGCGTTCCGGTACGCCACATCGACCAGGTGGGGATCACCGCGCCATCCCGCGCCACCGCCAAGCTCCTCGTACGCCGCCCGCACGTTCGCCTCGTGGACTGGCAGGTTGTCGTCCTGGTTCTTGTAACACATGTCGGCACACAACGCCACCGTTTCCCCCACGGTCCGGCCCTCGCCAATCGCTTGCGTCACCCGCTCGCGCAGCCCGGCCAGGTAGGCGTGATCGTCATCGAGCCGGGCCCGGATCTCGTCCACATCCGCCGTCGGCCGACCGTGGCCCGGCACCAGCAACTGCACGTCCCACTGCGCGATCATCTCCAGCGTCCGCTGGTAGGCAAGAAGGCTGTGAAATACGAACGGGATCTCGAGATCGCTCAGCATGTCACCCGCCCACAATGCCGCTGTCTCTGGATGGTACACAATGATCTCGTCCACCTCGTGCCCGGGGGCGTGCACCAGGCGCAGCTCGGTGCTGCCAACGCGCAACGTGCTCGCCTGGTCGAACGTCCTGTCGGCCGCCGGCAGCGAAAAGGGGGCCGCCCGCTCCACCCCCGCCGCCTGTTGCCAGTGCGCCACTTGCTCCGTCGTATGCTCCCCACGCTCGCCTGCCATCCCCTCGGCATACGCTTCATGGGCGATCACCGGCACGCCGGGAAAATGCTCCGGTCCCAAGATGTGATCCCAATGGCCGTGGGTCAGCACGATGGCGCTGGTCACCGCGCCGCATTCCCCCACAAAGCGGGCAATCGCCTCGATCTCGTCGGGGTAGACGCCGGGGTCGATCAGGCACGCCTGGCCCCCGTCGACGACGATCCCACTGTTCGTCACATATAGCCTGCTCTGAGACACCCACAGGTAGGGTGTCAACTGCTCAAAAAGCGCACCCTCTCCTGTCATTCTTCCCCCTGCATCCCGCCGTGAATTCTCTATGTATCTCTGTGCCGTTGTTCAGATCCGCCGGCATAGATAGAGCACGTCGATCACCTGCTTTTCTTCCTGGACGCGCGTGGCAGCCGACACCAGCTCCCACCCCTCTGCGCCCGCCCCGTTGAGATAGGCCCACGCTTCGGGGCATGACTCAAATGCCGCCTGCGCCGGCGCTCGCTCCGGCTTTACATGGCCGGCCCACACCCCATTCTCAAAAGTCACCCGTGAATTCTGTACCTGGCACACTCTGTACTCGAATCGATCCGCCATCTCTGCGATTCTCCCCCTCCCTCCATCTCTTCTCACGGCACTTCGTGCGGCAGCATAACATGGAACCCCGCCGTTGTCAACCAGGTTGCTTCTCACGGGTTTGACAACTCGTGAAAAATCAAGTATAGTCATTGTTGAAAATAGAGGAGATAGAGACACACATGACCAACTACCGAGACACGATCGTCACCTGCCGGGAATGCGGCAAGCAGATCTTTTTCACCGTGGAAAAACAGCGCCAGATGGCCGAGCGCGGCGAAGAGATCACCCCACCCGAGATGTGCAGCGAATGCCTGGCGCGCATCAAGTATGGCGGCAAGCTGCACGGCCGCATCAAGTGGTTCGACGTGGGCAAGGGCTTTGGCTTTCTCGCCGAGGATTCGGGAGAAGAGATCTTTGTCCACCGCAGCAGCCTGATGGCAGACGCGACAGGCGTGCTGCCCACCCTGGAAGAGGGCCAGGACGTCCTCTACGAGCGGGCAGAGACCCCCAAGGGGCCTCAAGCTGTGGCCGTGGAGCCGATGCAGCGCTAAAACACTACCGCTGCCTCAGCAGCCTCATCCCGTTCAGGGTGACGATCAACGAGGCGCCCACGTCGGCAAAGACGGCCATCCAGAGCGTCGCCACACCGGCCAGCGCCAGCGCCACGAACACTGCCTTGATCCCCAACGACAGCGCCACATTATGGCGGATCACGGCCCGTGCCTGGCGGCTGAGGCGGATGGCAAAGGGCAGCCGGCTCAGATCGTCGGCCATCAGCGCCACGTCCGCCGTCTCGAGCGCCGTGTCGGTGCCCGCCGCGCCCATGGCAATGCCCACGCTCGCGCGCGCCAGTGCCGGCGCGTCATTTACCCCGTCGCCCACCATCGCCACGGCGCCATACTCCGCCAGCAGTGACTCGACCGCCGTCACCTTCTCCTCGGGCAAGAGCCCGGCCGCGACCCGATCGACACCCGCGCCGGCCGCCATCGCGCGTGCCGTCGCCTCGTTATCCCCGGTGAGCATCACCATCTCCTCGATCCCCTCCCGCTTCAGCTCCGCCAGCACGCCCGTCACGCCCGCCCGCAGCGTGTCAGCCACGGCGATATAGCCGCGCACGCCACAGCAGTCGTCGCGCACAATCATCGCCGTCTGGCCTGCCGCCTGGGCGGCGTGAACCGCCTCACACAGTGGCCCCGCCGCCAGCTCTGGGGCTTCTTGGTGGATCATGGCGTGGTCGCCCACCGTCACACTGTGGCCATTCACACGGCCGCGCACACCTCGTCCGGCCAGCGCGTGCACCCCTTCGGCTGCCTGCCCACCTGCCAGCCCATTCTCCTCCGCTGCCTTCACCACCGCCCTCGCCAGTGGATGCTCCGAATGGCGCTCCACGGCCGCCGCGGCGGCCAGCGCCTGGCGGCACGTGGCGCACGCACCCCACGCCACACCCTCGACGTGCTCGACGCAGCGCACCGCCACCACCTGCGGCTTGCCCACCGTCAGAGTGCCTGTCTTGTCAAAAGCCATCACGCGCAGCGAGGCCAGCGCTTCCAGGTGTGCTCCCCCCTTGATCAACACCCCTGCCCGCGCTGCACTGGCGATCGCGCTCACAATCGTCACCGGTGTCGAGATCACCAGCGCGCAGGGGCAGGCGATCACGAGCAGCACCAACGCCCGGTAGAACCAGGTGGTAAAGAGTGGCCCCCACGCCGCACCCTCGACCAGCCAGCCCAGGAGCGGCGGGACCACCGAGATCGCCGCCGCCGCCGCAATGACGACCGGGGTATAGACCCGCGCAAAATGGTCGACAAAACGCTGCGACGGTGCCTTTTGTGCCTGCGCTTCCTCGACCATCTTGATGATGCGCGCAATCGTCGTATCCGCTGCCAGCCTGGTGGCGCTCAGCACCAGCGCGCCCTGCCCGTTCAGCGTGCCCGCGTACACCCCTCCGCCCGGCGCCTTGTCCACCGGCACGCTCTCCCCCGTGATCGGCGCCTCGTTCACCGCCGACTCGCCAGCCAGCACCGTCCCGTCCACCGGAATCCACTCGCCCGGCCGCACCAACACACGGTCGCCGGGCCGGACGGCCTCCACCGGCACGCTCCCTTCTCTCTCGCCGTCGATCACCGTCGCCCGGCGTGGCGACAAATCCATCAGCCCACGGATCGCATTCCGCGCCCGGTCCATGGTATAGCCCTCAAGCGCATTGCCCAGGGAAAAGAGAAACATGGCCACCGCGCCTTCGGCCCATTCCCCCACGCCAATCGCTCCGACAGCAGCAATCGTCATCAAGGCATTCATCTCGAGCGAGTGCGTGGCGCGCAGAGCAGCCCAACCCGCCCGCGCCACGTGCCATCCCCCGGTGAGAATGGCAGCCACAAACGTCGCTGCCACCACCTCGTCAGGCACATCGAACAGCCGTAGCACCGTCGCCATCGCGATCAGAGCCCCTGCGCCTGCCGTCGCCACGTCACGGCGCCTCCGCCACAGCCTGTCGCGCCAGCCGGGCACTGCCTGCCCGGGCGCTTCCCCCTCCCCTGCACGCAGCGCATAGCCCATCTCGCGCGCCACGCGCCTCACCTCGCCCTGCACGTCCGCGCCCGGGTGGGGCGACACCCGCAGGCGGGCGAGTGCAAAGTCGACCATGGCCCGCTCCACGCCCGGCGTGCGCTGCAGCGCCTCTGCCAGGTGAAGCGCACAATCGGCACAGTCGAGCCCCTCGACGTCAAAAACAAGCTCCACCCCAGGTCTCACGGCTGGGGACGTAACCACATCCTCTGTCGCTTCTATCACGCCTTATCCCTCTTGATGTCCCACGTGCTCCACTGCCCGGTAAAACAGGTCCGCCACGTGCTCGTCGTCCAGTGTATAGAACACCTGCTTGCCATCACGCCGCCCGCGCACCAGCCCCCGGTCGCGCAGTGTGCGAAGCTGGTGCGACACAGCCGACTGGGTCATGCCCAGCGCCGCAGCCAGGTCGCACACGCACAATTCACCCCCTGCGAGCAACGATACGATCCTCACCCGCGTTGGGTCGCCCAGTGCGCGAAATATGCCAGCCAGCCGCTCTACCCGATCATCGTCCACCAGGCGGGCCAGTGCTTCTTGCACGCGGCCCTCGTGAAGGTGGGTGCCGGCGCACCTCTCTTCCACCATACCCCTCCCTTGAACATATGAGCAATTGCTCATATGTTATGATACCACAATTCCCTCTTGTGCGCAAACTCGAACAGGGTGCTGCTGCTAAAAAAAAAGAGACCGCCACCGGAGTGGCGGTCTCTTTTGAGCGCAAAGTAGGCCCTGATAGTTAGCCGGTGAACATCTTCTCAAAGTCCCCTTCGAACTCTCGCAAAAAAGTGTGGATGTCCAGCACATCGTCGCTGCTGATCGGCGCCCACTCGTTGGCTACTTCCATTTCGTCGGCGCCGAGATCGGTTGGATAGTCGGGGTTGGCATTGAGGTGCATAAAGACGATCACGTGGCTATCTGCCTCACAGTGCCGGCACCGGGTTTTGAGCACCCACGAGTCGGGCCATTTCTGAACCAACGTAAAGCTCTGATGTCGATAACGCCTTCCACATATCTGGCAGCGCATCCTGCCAATCAGGTTCAAAACCTGCTGCCTTCTCTCGTTTTCGTCTACCGGAAGCTGCTCACTCTCACTCATGCAACCTCTTTTCCCGGGCCCAAGACGGCCTCACCTTGGCGGCAGGCACCCTGGCCTGCAAATTCTCCTCTATTCCTCCTCTTCGCGCTCGACGATAACCGTAATCTTGGCTTCTGCTCCAGGGGCGAAGCGGATGGTGACCGCGTGCGCTCCCAGATCCTTGATCGGCTCATCCAGGTCGATTTTGCGCCGGTCCACTTCGCGCCCCGACTTGGCTTCCAGCGCTTCGGCGATCTGCGTCTTGGTGATCGAGCCATACAACCGATCCGTCTCGCCCGCCCGCGCATGAAAGGTAACCGACATCTCGTCCAGCACTTGTGCCAGCGCCTTGGCCTCGTTCAACTCGGCCGCATGCCGTCGCTCTTCGGCCGCCTGTTCCAGTTCCGCCTGCTTGATGGCACCCGGTGTGGCCGCCACGGCGAGTCCCCTTGGCAACAAAAAGTTGCGGGCATAGCCATCGGCCACAGTCACGACTTCCCCGGCTTGGCCGAGGTTGTCTACGTCCTTTTTCAGCAACACATACATGTCTGCTCTCCTAATCCTCTGGGCTAGCTGTTGAAATCCGGCCTCTATCCTCTACCGGACATGTCCCCCGCATTATACATCAAAAATCGCCGGAGCGCAAACCTCGCGGTCCAGGATTGGCGCACAGCGCCCATGCCTGAGCAGAGTGTGGGCCTGTACCCCTGGTGTAAAAGGTCGAGATCTGCGGTTCAGAAAGAAACCAAGCCTGGCGCGGATCACGGACTGCCAGTGGCTTGTTCCTGCTCGTCCAGCCACCGCTCTGTCCCAATCTCCACCCGGCGATAGAGCGCCTTGATACGCGCCGCCACCTTGGGCGGCCGGGCATGGCTCAAATAAAGCTGGCAGGGAAAATCGAGGCACAAACCACAGTGGGCCAGGCCGCGCTCGACGGCGCAGCACACAAAGAGATCACAATCGCACGACCGTCCCAGGCAGTAGCCGCAGCCGCAGCACTCCCCCCCGACATACACCTCGCACCTCCCACAGTAGCGGCCGCACACCGCTGCCAGCCGCCGCCTGTGACAGTCACCCGGTTCACTCGTCACGCACCCGCCTCCACGCAAGGATCGCCAGACGGACGGCCCAACGCCGCTGCGTCACAGCCTGCCCCCGGCGCCACGATCGTGAACCGATTATATCAGACTCGGGCCTTCACCACAAATCGAGTCGTGGCGGGGTAAGCGTTCAGTGGGTACTTGAATTGGACACGGATTCACACGGATTCCACGGATTTTAGATGCTTGAGGCGGAATGCCAGCCG
>JAFGIA010000265.1 GCA_016929795.1 Anaerolineae bacterium | reverse complement strand
TGCTCGTGATGCCCGACAATTTCGCCCCCTTTGCCCTCGCCGGCAGCCTCAGCCTCTGGGCTGCGGGCCGTGGCATGCGAGCCGCGGACCGCAGCCTGCGCCCAGGGCCACTCGCCTGGTTCGGTCTGGCAGGCCTGGCAGCGGGACTCGGCCACCTCTCCCGCGCCGATGGATTGTTGCTCCTCGGCGTCGCCCTCCTGGCAGCAGGTGCGCATCCTTCCCGCCGGCTCGGACCGCGCGCCCGTTTCCTGTCGCTGGCCTCTTGCCTCGCCGGATATTTGGTAGTTATGTCACCCTGGCTCGTCCGCAACTGGCTGCTGTCCGGCTCTCCCCTGCCCGGCGGCGGCCTCCAGACACTCTTTTTGACCACGTACGACGACATGTTCGCCTACGGCCGGCCGGTCACCCTCGACGCGTACCTTTCGTGGGGCTGGGGCGAGATTGTGCGATCAAAGCTGCTCGCGATTGGACAGAACGCCGTCCGGCTGTGGGTCGAGAATTTCGTGATCGTGCTCCTGCCCTTCTCCGCCCTCGGCCTGTGGCGCCTGCGCCGCGATCCCCTGCTGTGGCCCTTTCTCCTCTACCTGCCCCTCCTCTTCCTCGCCATGACGGTGGCGTTTACCTTTCCTGGCACGCGCGGCGGCCTCTACCACTCTGGCGGTGCACTCCTGCCCTTCATCTTTGCGACGGCGGGACCGGGGCTGTGGGTGGCCGTCCGGTGGGCAGCGCGCCACATCCCGGGCTGGCACGCAGAGCGCGCATGGCCGGTGTTTGCAGCCGGGCTGCTGGGAATGGCGCTGATCGTCACACTCTTTGCGCTGTTCCGTGCCGGTGCCTTCGACGGCGCCTGGAACCGCCGCAATGCGCACTATGCCGAGATCGGCAGTTGGATTGAGGCACAGGGAGTCGACGACCCTGTCGTGATGGTGGGCGATGCCCCTGCCTTTGCGTGGCACACGGGCCTGCGAGCCATCGCCGTGCCGAATGAACCGCTTGATACCGTGGCGGCGGTGGCGACTCGCTACAGCGCAGCCTATCTGCTACTCGACGATGCGCGCCCGCGAACCACCAACGCCTTGTATCGAGGTGAGCAGGACGATCCGCGTTTTGAGCTTGTCTACGCGGAGGGTTTGGCCCGACTCTACGCGATCCACGGCAGCCACGCAGAAACAACTAATAGCGTGGCGCCGCCAAGCTCTCCGGCGGCAGCGCACGCCTCTGTCTCTTCACTCTTCAATCAGTAGTATCCGCCGCAGCTCGAGTACCTGCTTCAGGTTCGCCCAGATCGTGCGCACGTTGTTGACCTTCGACCGCCCACTCGCCCGCGGGCGCATCTCGATCGGCACGCTCACGATCCGGTAGCCGGCACGCGACACCCTCAGGATCAACTCCATCAGCACCACCCAGCCGCGGCCTGTGGACACGAGCGAAACCTCGTCGAGCAGCGCGCGGCGAAACATCACGATACCCTGAAAGCGGGGCATCTTGCCGAAAAGCACCCGGAAGAGAAGGCGCTCCGCCGCCGACAACGCACGGCCAAACATGCCGCCCGTGCGATCCGGCACGTAGCCGAGCACCATGTCCGCACCCGGAAAACGTGGCGCGAATTGGATGATAATCTCCGCAGGGAACTGCCCATCTGCAGGAAAGAAGGTGACGAGATCGTGTGCTGCACGCGCAAAGCCCGTGCGGTACACGCCGCCCAAGCCCTGGTTGTTTTGGTGATGGATGGTCCAGACGTGTGCCCACTCATCTGCCAACCGGTCAGCAATGGCGCCGGTGGCATCCGTGCTGCCGTCATCGATCACAATGATCTCGTACGCGCTCCCAATCCTGTCGAGGGCCGCCCGGATTTCAGCCACCACCGACTCCAGGCTTGCCTCTTCGTCAAAGGCCATCACAATCGCCGAAATGCCCGGCAGGCTGTGTTCTGCTCTCTCCACTATCCTGCTGCTTCTATCCGCGCAGCCGAATCACGCGTGCTGGCACGCCCACGGCCACGGCATAATCGGGCAGGTCCGTGCGGACCACTGCGCCCGCGCCGACCTGCACGCCCCGCCCGATCGTCACGCCCGGCAGGATGATCGCTCCTACCCCCACGTCGCTGTCGTCGCCAATTGTCACCGCGGCAAACTCGATGCGGCTGTGGAGGATGGGGCGACCGATCTCCTCTTCGGCATGGAACGACGTGAGAATCTTGACACCCGGTCCAATACCCACGTTCCGTCCAATCGTCAACCCACCGGCACTGTGAAAAAAGCATTGCTGTCCGATCCACGTCCCCGGCCCTATCACCATCCGGTTCTGGTAATAGCCCTTCAGAATCGTGTCATGCCCGACGTAGACGCCCGCGCCAATTTCGATGTTTTCGGGGTGAAACACCCGCACGCCCGGTTCAAATACGACCCCTTCGCCAAGAAAGCCGATCTCGTCCAGTTGAAAGTCGCCAGAGCCATGAGATCGAGCCATCATCGCACGCCGGTCCCGAGCGAGCTCACCAGGGTGCGCACAACCCTCTCCTGCTCTGCCTCGGTCAGCATCTCGTGCA
>JAFGIA010000264.1 GCA_016929795.1 Anaerolineae bacterium | reverse complement strand
TGGCGGCACGTGCCCTGGAACGCCTGGACCGAGCAGGATTTCCGCACTCCTCTGTGCCAGGTCTATCTGCCGCTGGTGGTGCGGAATAGCCCGTAGTTAGAATGCGAGAAACCGGGTTTGGGCTCGCGAGGCAGGTTACTGCACCGCGGCCAAACCCCGGTTTCTTTCCGACTGGGCAACAGTTGTATACTCCCTCCCCTTGGAATTTGACAGAACTTGGAAAATGGTATATTCTATTCTTTGTAGGATGAAGTAAGAATCTGGTTCCGTCAAAGAAGATGAGCACCCAGACTATTACAAGTCTGGGTGCTTTTTCTATGCCTCAACCGGCAGTGCCTTCCTCCTAACAAACGTAGTGAAAGGGTTAACATGTCTGAAAGAGCAACTGGAACCGTCAAGTGGTTCAATGGATCGAAAGGCTACGGCTTTATCGAGCGGGAGGATGGTCCTGACGTCTTTGTTCATCACTCGGGGATTCGCGGCGAAGGCTTCAAGAACCTCGAAGAGGGACAGCGCGTCGAGTTCAACGTCGAGCGCGGCCCCAAGGGCTTGCAAGCGAGCGACGTAGCCGTGACTGGCTGGTAGGAGACCCCATGACACAAAAACTATACGTAGGCAATCTGAGCTATAACACGTCGGAAGGTGCTCTGCGCACCCTGTTCGCCGAGTATGGCGAGATCGAATCGGTCAATGTCATCACCGACCGTGAGACGGGCCGGCCCAAGGGCTTTGCCTTTGTCGAGATGGCCACCGAGCAGGCCGCCCAGGCAGCCATCAGCGGCCTGAATGGCAAGTCGGTCGACGACCGCGAGATCAAGGTCGATCGGGCCAAGCCGCAGGCTGATCGTGGTCGCGGGGGCTCACGTGACTATGGTTCACGTGACCGTGGCTCCCGGGATCGCGGCCGGCCTCGCTGGTAGAGATCCGTTCGAGCGTATACCACCGGCACCGCAGTCTCAATGACGGCGCGTCCGCGTCGCAGACCGCCGGGCCAACTCAGAAACATCGTACTGCAGCGCGGACGGGAACCATTCCCGTCCGCGCTGCTTTGTTAGAGGGAGGCAAGTATGCAGTTTACGATCGGAGACAAGGTGGTACATCGTCTTCACGGACCGGGACGGGTTGCGGACATCGAGCGCCGGGAGATCCTTGATGGGACCAAGCGCTACTATGTCATCGACATCCCGAGCCAGGGACTGACGCTACACATTCCCCTGGACCGGCCCGGCGACACGAGCATGCGGCCGGCCATGTCGCGGGCCAGCCTCGCGCGCGCACTGAGCGTGTTGAGTGGCAAGCCTCATCAACTGCCCGAGGACTATCGGGCGCGCCAGGATCGGATATCCGCCCAGCTCAAAACCGGGCGGGTGATCCACCTGGTCAGGGCGGTGCGCGATCTCACCTGGCACCGCCACCGAGCCCATCTCACCAAAACCGATTCCGACTATCTCAAGCAGGGCCGCAACCTGCTCGCCGCCGAGATGGCACTGGTGTCCGGCGACGATGTGTCGGAGGCGAGCCGGCTGATCGAAGAAGCGATGACGGTTGCTATCCAGACCGGTAATTAAAGCCGGGCAGGCGTCGTTTCTCGATCCGCTCCCCTAACACCTTTTCGATCTCGCGCACCAGCGTCTCGTCGCCGGGTGCCATGAAGGTGAACGCGGTGCCGCTCTTTTCGGCGCGGCCCGTGCGCCCGATGCGGTGTGTGTAGGCGTCGACCGTGTCGGGCATGTCAAAGTTGATCACGTGCGAGATGTCGGATACGTCAATGCCGCGCGAGGCCACGTCTGTGGCGACGAGGATGTCATATTTCCCCCCGCGGAACCCGTCGATCGCCTCCTGGCGTCGGTTCTGCGACATGTTGCCCTGCAGTGCCGAGACGCGATAGTTGTGCTTCTCCAGGTCGCGCGCCAGCGTGCGCGCCCGGTGCTTGGTCCGCGTAAAGATCAGCACGCGGCCGGTCCTCGTCTGCTCCAGTGTGGCGAGCAGCAGTTGTTTCTTTAGATTTTGCGACACCGGGTAGAGCGCGTGAGATACCGTCTCGACCGGAGCCATGTCGCCGATCTGCACCGTGACCGGATTCTTCAGGATGCTGCCGGCCAGTTGGCGAATGTCGGGCGGCATGGTCGCCGAGAAAAAGAGCGTCTGGCGTTGCGCCGGCACCAGCTTCAGGATGCGCCGGATGTCGGGCAGAAAGCCCATATCGCACATGCGGTCGGCCTCGTCCAGCACGAGCACCTCGACGTGTGACAGGTCGAGGGCGCCATCGCCCGCCACGTCGAGCAGCCGGCCCGGGCAGGCGACGACGATCTCGGCGCCGCGGCGCAGCGCCGCCACCTGGGCGTTCTTGCTGACCCCACCGTACACGGTGATGCTGCGCACGCGCATCTTGCCGCCCAACACGACGAACGATTCGTGGATCTGTTCCGCCAGCTCCCGCGTGGGCGCCACGATCAGCGCCCGCACCCGGCCCATCGGACCCAGCGCCAGGCGCTCCAGGATGGGCAGAGCAAAAGCCGCCGTCTTGCCGGTGCCTGTCTGCGCGATCCCGATGAGATCGCGTCCCTTCAGCACCGCAGGGATCGCCTGCTGCTGCACCGGGGTAGGGGTGACGTATCCGGCAGCCTTGATGCCCGCGCGGATGCGCGGGTCGAAAGAAAAGTGTTCAAAACTCATACGAGTACTCCTCGACTCTGGTGAGCCAAGTCGCACCCTTGACTCTCGTTGGTACACTTGTATTTGTCCGATCTGGCACAAAAAAACCGCCCCGATTTCGTGAATCGGAGCGGTGAAAAGACCAGACCGATTGACTTGACCAACAGCGTGCAGTATAGCAGGGAATGGCGCAGGTGTCAAAAAGAGTGCGGTTGTGCACCTGTTCGGCACAGGGGTACCTGATCCCGCACGGGGATTGACACAGAACGAAAAATGTGGCATAATGAGTTTCACTGGCACAAACCGGGTTTTGAATAGTGAAACCATGAGCACAGAAAACACTCGCTATTTTGTCTCCACCCTGGCCCGCGGGATGCAGGTCCTGGAAGCCTTTTCGCTCGAATCTCCCCAGCTCACCCTGACCGAGATCGCGGCCAAGGTCGATCTGGACAAGAGCACGGCTTTTCGCTTGCTCTACACCCTCGAACAGCTTGGCTACCTCGATCGCGATGCCCAGACCCGCCTCTACCGCCTCGGACTCAAGCCGGTGCAGGTGGGCCTCACCGCGCTCAACAGCCTTGACCTCGTCCAGACAGCCGAGCCGCATCTCAAGGCGCTCTTTGCCCGGTGCGGCGAAACGACCAACATGGCGGTGCGCGACGGGCGCGAGATCGTGTACGTGGCGCGCTACAGGACGCAGCAGGTGCTCAACGTCGGCCTGGCGGTTGGCTCGCGCCTGCCCGTGTGGTGCACGTCGATGGGCAAAGCACAGCTCGTCGATCTATCGCCCGAGGATCTGCGTGCCCTGATCGGCGATGACGTTTTTCCACCTGCCGGCCCCCATGCTCACCACGATCTCGCCGCGTTGCTGGCCGATTTGCAGGAGGTGCGGGCGCGAGGCTATGCCCTCAACGACGAAGAGCTGGCCGTCGGCGTCCGTTCGGTCGCCGCACCCGTGCGCGACCGCGGCGGCCGGATCGTCGCGGCGATCAACGTGTCGGTTCCCGGCGCGCGCGTGTCGCGCGCCGAGCTCAAAGCGCGCCTGGCCCCCATGGTCGTCGAGACAGCAGGCAGGATCTCACAGGCACTGGGGGCCACACCAGGCTCCTGGTAGAGGTGGTGTACCGCGCATGAAGGTCCGGCTCAAGCTCTTTGGCACCCTCGACCGCCACCTGCCGCCTGGATCACACGGCAGTGCGTGTGACCTGGAGGTGGAGACTGGCGTGCTCGCCCACGACCTGTTGGCCGGGCTGGGCGTGCCGGTGGGAGAGCCCGGCGAAGTGGTGGTTCTGATCAACGGGCATCACTGCCCGCGCGATTGTGCGCTAAAAGAGGGAGACGCCCTGAGCGCCTTCCCGGCGATGGCCGGGGGGTGATTGGGTATAGGTATCAGGTATCGAATACAGAGACAGGAGGTTGAAAACATGTACGGCTGGTCTGGCAAAATCGTGCGGGTCGACCTGACCCGCGAGACGGCCACGATCGAAGACGTCGACCCGCACGTCGCCCGAGATTTCATCGGCGGGCGCGGTTGGGCGATCAAGTACCTGTACGACGAGGTCGACCCAACTGTCGATCCGCTGGCGCCCGAGAACATGCTGATCTTTGGCAATGGACCGCTCACCGCCACCCCAGCGCCGACGGGCAACCGCTATACCGTGGTCACCAAGTCGCCGCTGACCGGAGCGCTCGCCTGCTCCAACTCGGGTGGCTTTTTCCCCACCGAGATGAAGCGCGCCGGGTTCGACCTCTTCATTTTCGAAGGCAGAGCCAGCCGGCCCGTCTACCTGTGGGTCCAAAACGGCCAGGTCGAGATCCGCCCCGCGGCGCACCTGTGGGGCAAGGATGTGCACGAAACGACGGACCTGCTCCTTGCCGAAACGGATCCCAAGGCGCGGGTGGCATGCATTGGCCCGGCGGGCGAGCGACTGGTCAAGGTGGCGGCGATCATGAACGACAAGCACCGCGCCGCGGCGCGCTCCGGCGTGGGCGCCGTCATGGGCAGCAAGAACCTGAAGGCCGTCGTCGTGCGCGGCACCGGCCAGGTGCCCCTGGCGCACCCGCAAGAGATGAAAACGCTGTCGCGCCAGGTCTATGACGAGGTGGGCGAGTCGGTGAAAAAGGGCAACTCGCTGCGCGAGTATGGCACGGCCTATGTGCCGCCTGTTACCAACGAGATGGGCATCCTGCCCACGCACAACTTTCAGACGGGCCGGTTCGCAGGGGTGGGCCACATCGACGGCCCCACGCTCAAGGAAAAGTATCTGATCCGCGCCAAGCCATGCTACGCCTGCCCGATCGCCTGCGGGCGTGACACAGAGGTCGACGATCCAGACTATGCCGGCAAGGGGGAGGGACCGGAATACGAGACGATCGCCGCGTTCGGCAGCGCGTGTGGCATCGATAACCTGGCGGCGGTCACCAAGGCGAACTACCTGTGCAACGAGCTGGGCCTCGACACCATCTCGATGGGCGTCACGCTGGCGTGCGCTATGGAGATGTTCGAGAAGGGCATCCTGCCAGAGGGGGACGTGGGCCGGCCGCTGCCTTTTGGCGACGCCGGCGCCGTGATCCAGCTCGTGCACGACACGGCCTACCGCCACGGCTTTGGCGACAAGCTGGCCGAGGGCAGCTACCGGCTGGCGAGCGCCTACGGACACCCGGAGCTGTCGATGACGGCCCGCAAACTCGAGATGCCGGGTTACGATCCGCGCGGCGCCAAGGGGATGGGCCTGCTCTACGCCACGTCGAACATTGGCGCGTCGCACATGGCCGGTGACCTGGCCTATGCCGAAGTGTTTGGCGTGCCGGCCAAGATCGATCCCCTCGACCCCGATCCCAAGCCGGCACTGATCCACCGTTGGGAGGATGCCTTTGCCGTGATCGACGCCGCCGGCCTGTGTGTGTTTCTCAGCGTGCGCTACCTCTTTGAACCCCAGGCCGGAACGGCCGCGCACCTGTGGCCCACGCGCCTGGCGCGGCTCATGACCTATGCGACAGGTGTCGAGTACACGCCCGAGAGCCTCCTCGAGGCGGGCGAGCGTGTGTTCAACCTCGAACGCCTCTTCCTCCTCGGCGCCGGATTTACCGCCGCCGACGACACACTGGCGCCCCGCATGTTGCAGGAGCCTCTGACCGAAGGGCCGGCAGCCGGGCACGTTGTCGAGCTGGAGCGCATGTTGCCCGAGTTCTACCGCCACCGCGGCTGGGATGAAAAGGGGGTGCCGACCCCGGAAAAGCTCGCCGCACTCCGCCTACACACCCAATTCGAGAGGTAGTCACATGTCTAACTGGGAAGAACCACGCATCATCACCGAGATTCCGGGCCCCAAGGCACGCGCGCTTGTCGATCGCAGCGACCGCACGGTCAGCCCTTCACTGCCGCGCGCCTACCCCCTCGCCATCGAGCAGGCACATGGCATGGTCGTCCAGGACGTCGACGGCAACCGCTTCCTCGATTTCGCCGCGGGCATTGCCGTCTGCTCCACGGGCCACTGCCACCCGCGTGTCAGCCAGGCCATCCAGGACCAGGCGGCGCGCCTGCTGCACATCTGCGCTGCCGACTTTTACGAGCCGGTGTATATCGGCCTGGCCGAGCGGCTGGCACGCCTGGCGCCGGGGGATGACCACAAGAGAGTGTTCCTGGGGAACTCGGGCGCCGAGGCGGTGGAGGCAGCGCTCAAGCTGGCGCGCCACAACACCGGCCGCTCGCGCGTGCTCGCCTTTCTCGGTGCCTTTCATGGGCGCACCATGGGCGCCGTGTCGCTGACGGCGAGCAAGCCGGTGTATCATGGGGGCTTTGGCCCGCTGGTGCCCGGCATCACCCATGTGCCCTATGGCTACTGCTACCGCTGCGCGTACAACCTCAAGTACCCTGGCTGTAACCTGGCGTGCATCGACTATATCGAGAACGTCCTCTTTGCGCGCTCGATCCCGGCGGAAGAGGTGGCGGCGATTTTCGTCGAGCCGGTGCAGGGCGAGGGCGGCTACATCGTGCCGCCTCCTGGCTGGCTGGCAGCCCTGCGCGCGCTGTGCGACCGCTATGGTATCCTCCTCGTCGACGACGAGGTGCAGGCTGGAGTCGGGCGCACGGGCAAGATGTGGGCCATCGAGCACTGGGATGTCGTACCCGACATCATCTGCTCGGCCAAGGCGCTGGCCTCGGGCATGCCGCTGTCGGCCATGATCGCCAGCCACGACGTAATGAACTGGCCTGCAGGCGCCCATGGCAGCACCTTTGGCGGGAACCCCGTCTGCTGCGCTGCCGCCAACGCCACGCTTGATCTGATTGAAGAGAGTGGCTGGCTTGAGAATGCGGCGCGCATCGGGGCGCGCCTGCTCGACAACTTGCGCGACCTGGGGCAAGAGAGCTACCTGATCGGCGACGTGCGCGGCCTGGGCCTGATGATTGCCGTAGAGCTCGTCAAGGACCAGGAGACCAGGGCGCCGGCCAAGCACGAGGCAAACGACGTCGTCCAGGCAGCCTTCCGCCGCGGACTGCTTCTCCTCCCGTGTGGCCCGAGCAGCGTCCGCTTTTCTCCCCCACTCATCCTCACCGAGGCACAGGCAGACACGGCGCTGTCGATCTTTGCCGAGGCACTCAAAGAGGTCGAGGGCAGATAATGGATATTAGATATCCGATCTTTGGTGAGAGGAACTGATGACCAAACTCACAACCATGCACGACGCCATCGCCGCCCACGTCCATGACGGCGACAGCGTTGCGATCGAGGGGTTTACGGCGTTCATCTGCTTTGCGGCGGCGCACGAGATCATCCGCCAGGGGCGGCGCGACCTGACGTTGTGTCGCATGACGCCCGACTTGGTCTATGACCAGATGATCGCCGCCGGCTGTGCGCGCAAGATGGTCTTTAGCTACCTGGGCAATCCTGGCGTCGGCTCGCTCCACTGTGTGCGGCGTGCTGTGGAAAAAGGGGTGCCGTGCCCGCTCGAGATCGAAGAGTACTCGCATTTTGGTTTGGTCGGGCGCTATCTTGCCGGCGGTGCACATCTGCCCTTTTTCCCATTGCGCAGCTACCTGGGCGCCGACCTGCCGGCTGCCAACCCCGACATCCGCTTTGTCGATAGCCCCTACGGCGATGGCCGCGTGGCCGTGGTGCCGCCGCTCAACCCCGACGTGGCCATCCTTCACGCGCAGCGCGCCGACGCCGCGGGAAATACTCAAATCTGGGGCCTGCTGGGCGTGCAAAAAGAGGTCGCCTTTGCGGCACGCCGCGTCGTGGTCGTCGTCGAAGAGGTCGTGGACGAGGCCGTGGTGCGCAGCGACCCCAACCGGACGGTCATCCCCGGGCTGATGGTCGATGCGGTGGTACACGAGCCGCGTGGCGCCCACCCCTCCTACGTCCAGGGGTACTATGACCGCGACAACCGGCTCTACCTGGCGTGGGACCGGATCTCGCGCGACGAGGCCGGGACGCTGGCCTGGCTCGACGAGTGGGTGTACGGCGTGCCTGACCGTGCCGCCTACCTGGCCAGGCTGGAAGCGGCCGAGCCAGGCATCTGGGAGCGGCTGGCACCCGGGGAGGCGTTGTCACAGCCGGTGAACTATGGGGTCTATGCATGATGGACTATACACCTTCCGAGTTAATGATCGCCTCTGCCGCCCGCGCGCTCGCGGGCGAGCGCGTGGTATTTGTCGGCGTCGGCATGCCCAACATCGCCTGCAACCTGGCGCGGCGCACCGTCGCGCCCGAGCTGGAGCTGGTGTACGAGTCGGGCGTGTTTGGCGCCAGGCCCGCGCGCCTGCCGCTGTCCATCGGCGACCCGACACTCGTCAGCGGTGCGACGCTGGCCTGCCCCATGTCTGACCTGTTCATGTATTATCTGCAGGGTGGGCGTGTCGAGGTCGCCTTTCTCGGCGCGGCCCAGATCGACCGCTTTGGCAACCTCAACACGACCGTGATCGGCGACTATCGCAAGCCAAAGGTGCGCCTGCCGGGCAGCGGCGGCGCGTGCGAGATTGCCATCCATGCGCAAAAGGTCTTTCTCATCATGCCGCTCGGCAAGCGCGCCTTTGTCGACAAGATCGACTTTTGCACCAGCCCGGGCCACCTCGACGGTACCCCGGGCGCGCGCGTGGCCCTCGGCATGCCTGGCGCCGGCCCCCAGCTCGTCGTCACCGACAAGGCCATCTTTCGCTTCGACCCCGGCACGGGCGAGATGTTCCTGTCGTCGGTGCACCCTGGTGTATGCGTGGAGGACGTGCAGGCACAGGTCGGCTGGCCGCTCAAGGTGGTGGATGATGTGACGATCACCGAGCCGCCGACGGATGAGGAACTGCGGCTGATCCGGGAGGAACTGGACCCAGACGGGGCTTACACCGGCAGGTAGGCAGATGAGCAAGCATCCGAGCGGGCACGTGTTCTATCGGGACATGGGGCACGACTATCCAGCGATCGTGCGCGGGGAGGGGGTGTACCTGTACGACGCGGATGGGAGGGCGTATATCGACGCGTCGGGTGGCCCGCTGGTGGTGAACGTAGGGCACGGGGTAGAGTCGATCGCCCGTGCCATGGGCGATCAGGCGGCGCGGGTGGCCTATGTGCACGGCAGCCTGTTCACGACAGGCGCGCTCGAGACGTACAGCCAGCGCCTTGCCCCCCAAGTGCCGCTGCCCGAGCCCCGCTTCTACTACCTGTCAAGTGGCTCCGAAGCCGTCGAGACGGCGCTCAAGTTTGCGCGGCAGGTGCAGCTCGCGCGCGGCGAGACGGGTAGGGACATTGTCATCTCGCGCTGGGGCTCTTACCACGGCGCGACGCTCGGCACACTGGGCGTGTCGGGCAAGCCGTCGATGCGCGCGCCCTACGAGCCCATGTTCCGCGACGCGCTGCACATCGAGCCGCCCTACTGCTACCGCTGTCCGTTCGGCCTGACCTATCCGGCGTGCGAGGTAGCGTGCGCGCGGCAGCTCGAGAATGCCATCCTCGAGATCGGCTCGCACCGGGTCGCCGCCTTCCTCGCCGAGCCGATCGGCGGCGCCACCCTGGGTGCCATTGTGCCGCCGCCAGAGTATTGGTCGATCGTGCGCGACCTCTGCGACCGCTACGACGTGCTGCTCATCGCCGACGAGGTGCTCACCGGCTTTGGGCGCACCGGCACCTGGTTCGCTATGGAGCATTTCGGCGTCGAGCCGGACATCATGACGCTCGCCAAGGGGGCAGCCGGCGGTTATTTCCCGCTGTCGATCGCGGCGGTGCGCGGCGCCGACGTCGAGGCCATCCGCCTGGCGCATGGTAATTTTAACCACGGCGGCACCTTCTCCCATCATGCCGTAGGCGCGGCGGCGGCGCTGGCGACGATGGACTATCTCAAAGCGCACGACCTGGTGGCGCGCGCGGCAGAGATGGGCGGCACGCTGGGCGCGGCGCTGCACGGCGCGCTCGAGGACGTGCCCGCCGTCGGCGATGTGCGCGGCATCGGCATGATGTGGGCGGTCGAGTTCGTCGTCGATAGGGAGACGAAAGAACCCTATCCGAAGGAGGCCCGCTTTGTTGACCGCGTGTGCGAGCGGTGCAGGGAGCAGGGCGTGCTCCTCTATCCTGGTCACGGCAGTGCGGGGAGGGGGCGGGGAGACCACCTGATGGTGGCCCCGCCCTACGTCGTCACCGAGGAGCAGGTTGCGACGATCGTCGCCGTCCTACAAGGAGCGGTAACCCACGTTGCCGCGCATGGCTGACCTGTCGCGGGCACGGTCCAGAGCCCACACGCCGTCTGCCTCGGATCTAAGCGGATCACAATGCGCGCCTCTCGTCTCTTTGGTGCTTTTTGTGATCCCAATGCCTTGCTAGTAGTAGTACCAGATCCCGGCATAGTCGGCCGGATCTTCACCCAACTGCTCGAGCGCACGCAGGTACTGATGGATCGAGCTGTCGAGGTAGAGCCACGGCTTTGTCGGCGCGATCCCCTTTTCCCACGGATGCCACAAATAGACCCGCCGGCCATCGGGCCGGATGGCGATCAGTTCTCGATCTTGGGAGGCGCGCACGTGATTCTTGCCCAGGCGCGGCACGTTGAACACGGGCTCGTCGGTGCGGAAAGAACCGGGCAGCAGGCGTGCCTCTTCTTTGCGCTCCTGGAGCAAGCGCGCCAGTGGCGTGGCATACTCTTTCGTCTCCTCTTTGCCCTTTGGGTAGAAGGTATAATAAGGATCGACGCCGATCTTTTTTAGCGCCACGCGCAGTGCAACAGCCTGGAACCGGCGGCTCGTGTGCAGGGTGAACACCTGCTGGTTATAGATGCACAGGCCCTGGCGCCGCAGGCGGTACACCGCTTCTGCCATCTCGGGCGTCACCTCGGCGGCGCTCTCGGCGTGGGTCACCACACTCAGATTGCGCCGTCCCGGCTCGACGTATCGCCCGAGCAGCGCGGCCAGTTTGTCGGTGATGCGCATCGGCAGTGTCACGGGGGCGCGGCTGCCGATCCGGATATTGACCACGTGCTCCATTGCCGCCAGCCTGTCGAGCATGTACTCGAGGCGGCTGTCGCTCAAAAAGAGTGGATCGCCGCCGGTGATCAGCACTTCGCGCAGCTCCTGGTGCTCGGCAAACCAGTCGAGCGCCGCGTCCAGCTTGTCCAGGGGGGGCAGCGCGCCGGCTTCCATCGGCCCGGTGATCTCCCAGTTGCGCTGGCAATAGACACAGATCTGGGGGCACGTGTCGTACCCCTTCAGGATGGCAACGGCTGGGTACCGCCGCGTCACCAGATCGATCGGCGACGTGTCATGCTCGCCCATAAAGTCAAAATAGTGCTCCCTGTCTTCGTGGTGCTCCATCAGGCGCTCTACATAGTGCATCGGCGGAATCACCTGCGCTCGCACCTGTGCGTCTTTTCGCCTGCCGGCAGAGTCGATGTCAAAGAGGGAGAGGTAATAGGGTGTGATGCCGAACGGGATACCCGTCTCGGCACACAGCCGGATCGCTTCCTTTTCCACGTCTGTGAGCGCGACGAGCTGTGGAAGCTGCTCGACGGCGCGATCTCCTGTCAAGATGTGGCGCAGGTGCCACGCGTAGCGTTGCCAGTCGTCGGGGCTGGCACCAAAGAATTCGAGCAAACGGGCCTTGTTTCGCTTGCGTTGGGCGATCAAGTCCGGATCGAGCCCGTTCGGATAGCGCCGGGCCTTCTCCCACATCCGCTTGGCAAAACGGTCCAACAGGCGCGACCTTGCCTGCCCGGCGGCGCGGCCGTGCAGCGCCTGGTCATCTCGTGTGCCCTCACCCTGCTGGGCCAGGATCGGGCCCAACCAGCCGGCTGCGCGCCCCGACCGGCCCTCGATGCCGCGAAACAGGTGGACAAATTCCTGCACGAACCCCACATGGATCGACTCACTCCCCCTGTGCACGAGGTGCCACAGCGACTGCAACGTGCTCAAGCCCGCTGCCGACTCGTTGCGTGGGGCCAGCATGTTTTTAAACACGGCGATGCACCGGAGTGCGGTTGCCTGATCGATGGGGTGCAATTGGATCTTGTCCGTGTGCAATTCTCGTTCTCGATGGTTGAGCAGGGTGTAGAGCCGGTCCCGTGCTGCATCGACTGTGGGGCTGGTCGCGAGTACGTGCCAGATGTCAGGGCTGGCGCGGTGCAAGCTTTCGAGTCCGGGCGGGCAGCGGCCGGTGGCCGCCCTTGCCGCGGGCGGGTGCCGCCATGTGTCTACGTGCCCTCCCCTTGCGCGCGCCTGGTCAGGGACGAGCGTCGTCGTCTTGTGCATGATTCTTACCTCCTCGGATTGGGTTTGATACCGCCTGTACATGATGGTGTGCAGGCGTGGCCTGCACATGACAGCGTGCTGATGCCGTCGCCGTCCGGCGCGGCCCGATGAGTAGGCCCAAGATGATGGGCGGGGGGAGGTGGCCTGGTATTCGATCGGGGCACGTGAGCACGACAGATCCGATGCTGTCAGTGATGCAAGGATATTATACCATGCGCGCGCTTCTTTGTCAAAGGCAGTCATGCCCGCTGGAATTATTGTAAATAGAGTGCGACGTGCACCGATTTGCCCGCCCGTGGATTCGATGGTACACTGGGCCGGTTGCACCTGCGGCCCGAGATAGAAAGGTACGATCCGGCCACTCGTGAGGAGGGTGTATGACGATGAAGCAAGTAGTGATCATTGATGCCGTGCGCTCGCCCATCGGCAAGCACGGTGGCGCGCTGTCCAGCGTACGGCCCGACGATCTGCTCGCCACGGTGCTGCGCGCGCTTGTGGACCGCACAGGCCTTGACCCGGTGCTGATCGACGACGTGTACGCTGGCTGTAACAACCAGGCCGGCGAGGATAACCGCGACGTGGCGCGCATGGCCGCCCTGCTCGCCCGATTCCCGGCCAGCGTGCCAGGGCTGACGGTCAACCGAAACTGTGCGTCGGGCCTCGATGCTGTCAACCTGGCAGCCAGGTCGATCGTGGCCGGTGAGGGAGAGATCTATCTCGCCGGTGGCGTGGAGAGCATGAGCCGCGCGCCCTGGTCGATGCCCAAACCGGAGCGCGCCCAGCCCGTGGGCCACGTCCAACTGTGGGACACGACGATCGGCTGGCGCTACCACAACCCCAGGATGGATGCCCTCTACCCTATCATCAGCCTGGGCGAGACCGCCGAGAATATCGCCGAGGAGATGGCGATCACGCGCGAGGAACAGGATGCCTTTGCACTGGAGAGCCAGCGGCGCACGGTGGCGGCATTGAACGCCGGCAGGTTCCGAGACGAGATCGTGCCCATCGAGGTGCCGCAGCGCAAGGGGCCGCCGCTCGTCGTCGATACCGACGAGCATCCACGCTACACAGTGGCTGGCGGCGAGTATGTCCTCGACACGAGCGCCGAGCAGCTCGCCAAGCTCAGGCCGGCGTTCCGCCCGGGCGGCACCGTGACGGCGGGCAACGCGAGCGGCATCAACGACGGAGCTGCGGCGCTGTTGGTAACGAGTGCGGAGCGGGCGCGGGAGTTGGGGTTGAAACCGATGGCGCGCTGGATCGGATCTGCGGCAGCGGGCGTCGACCCGGGCGTGATGGGCTATGGGCCGGTGCCCGCCACTGAAAAGCTGCTCGGCCAGCTGGGGCTTGGCATCCAGGGGATCGGTCTCGTGGAGCTGAATGAGGCGTTTGCTGCCCAGGCCATCGGGGTCATGCGCCGCCTGGGCCTCCGCCCCGAGATCACCAACGTGAATGGCGGTGCCATTGCCCTCGGTCACCCGACTGGCTGCTCCGGGGCGCGCATCCTGACGACGCTGCTCCACGAGATGAAGCGCCGTGCCCCTGGCGAGGCGCGCCCGTACCGTGGCCTGGCTACGTTGTGCGTTGGCGTCGGCATGGGGGTGTCGACGCTGGTCGAGTGGATCGACTGATACAGGAGAAGGGAAAAATGACTTTTAACACTATCACTTTTCCGCGGATGGCTATGCTCAGTACCGCACAATGCGAGGCGATCCACCGCGCCTCACTCGAGATCCTGCGCCGTACCGGCGTGCGCATCCACCACGCGGCAGCGCTCGACCTGCTGCGCGATACGGAGGCGCTCATCACGGACCAACAGCACCCGCCAGGCGCGGCGCCCCATGCGCTGGTACGCTTCCCGCCCGCATTGGTAGAATGGGCCATTGCCCAGGCGCCATCGCGCATCGCACTCTGCAGGCGTGGCAGCGATGAGGTGGTGGCCTCGCTGGAGGGGCACGCGGTCAACTTTGGCCCTGGCTCCGACTGCCCCAACTATCTCGATCCGCGCACCGGCGAGCACCGGCCATTTCGCCTGGCTGACGTGATCGACTGCATCCACGTCGTCGACGCACTGCCCCAGCTCCAATTCTGCATGTCGATGGGCATCCCGGCCGACCTGGGCCAGGCCAATCCCTATCGCCAGCAGTTCGCGCTGATGGTGCAGCACACCACCAAGCCGATCGTGTTTGTGTGCGATGACAGGGCCGATTGTGAGGCGATCGCGGCCATGGCGGCGGCCGCCGCGGGCGGCATGGACGAGCTGCGCCTCAACCCGACGCTGCTCCTCTACTCCGAGCCCTCGACGCCGCTTCAGCACTCGGACACGGCGACGGGCAAGCTGCTCTATATGGCCGAAAAGGCGCTGCCCATTGTCCACTCGCCGGCACCCATGATGGGCGGCACCGCCCCTGTCACGATGGCGGGCGGCCTGGCGCTGGGCAACGCCGAGACACTGTCGAGCCTGGTGCTGCACCAGCTCAAGCGGCCCGGTGCTCCCTTTGTGTATGGCAGCGGTCTGCATCACATGGACATGAAGACGACGATCAGCGTATATGGCGCCCCCGAGTTCCAGCTCGCGCGTGTCGCCGTCGCCGAGATGGGGCGCTTCTATGGCCTGCCGACGTGGGGCTATGCGGGGCACTCGGATAGCTGTGCCATGGACGAGCAGGCGGCAGCGGACGCCACGTTCTCGGTGCTCGTGGCGCTGCTCGCCGGCAACAACCTGGTGCACGACGTCGGCTACCTGGAGGCGGGGTTGACCACGTCGCCCGAGATGATGGTGTTCACGGCGGAAGCGATCGACATGATGCGCCGTTTCACCAGCGGCATCAGTCTCGACCCCGACGCACTGGCACTCGACGTGATCGACGCGGTCGGGCCTGGTGGCGACTTTCTCACCCAGCGCCACACGCTCAAAAACTTTCGCCAGCTCTGGCAGCCGGCCCTGTTCGACAGGCGGCGCTACGAGGAGTGGGCGGCGGCAGGGTCCAAAACGCTGGGTGCCCGCCTGAAGGAAAAGACAATCGACATCATCGACAGCCACCGGCCCCAGCCACTGCCCGATAGTGTGTTGGCCGAGATCGAACAGATCGTGGCGCGTGAGACGTGAACCGTGATGCGTGATGCGTATCGTTCACGCGTCACGCATCACGGTTCTAAATACGCAGTGCCGTCCTCAACCTGGATCGTCGCGATCGTGACCGCGTCGCTTTCCGGGCAACAGGTAGGCAGGCGCTCCAAGGTTGTCGGGTCGTACAGGCCGAGCATGGCCTGGTACTCGCCGTCAGGCAGGTCGGGGGGCAGCCACAGGCCAAGCCGGTCGTCGATCTCTTCGCCTGGTGCCCAGGTCCAGGTCGGGCGGGTGCCGCGCACGGGCTCAGTGTCGCGTTGTGCGACCAACCGCCCCTGGTCATCTAGCAGGTGCACAAACGTCTTGTATCCTTGTTGCACCGGCGCGGCGGCGGACCATTGCAGATCCAGGCGCACAACTTGGCCTACGGGCAGCTCCCGATCAAGAAGGCGGTAGCCACTGAGCGCGATGCCTGGTTCCCATGTCGCGTCGCTCGACCGGAACGGCGGCCGGCTTGCCGCCTCGATCTCGGGGGCAAAAAGTGACAACTGGAGCGGCCCATACCAGCGGTGGTCAGCCTGGTAAGTGTGGGCCGTGAGCCAGTGGTCCAGCATGCCTGCCGGATCGACGGGCGTGTCTGCGTCGCGGACGATCCAGAGACGATCGTGCGCGGCGGCCAGATCGGCGAGGTAGGCCAGATCCGCTTCGACCAGCGACTCTCCCGTGGCGGGGAAAGGGTAGAGGGAGAACGCGCGATCGGCCAGGGGGGCGAGGCTGTACACCATCCCTGCCGGCAACACGACTACCGCGTCCTCCGGTTCGGCGAACCCATTCAAAGCCGCCATCAACGCCTCGGGGCCAGGGTCCGCCACCTGTACGCCAGGGAAGCGGCGCTTGTAGAGAAGCACCTCCCGGCCATCGGGCCACGGGTAGCGCTCGATCACCTGGTAGGCGCGGGAGAAGGTGTTTTCCTGTGATCTGATCATCTCCTCCAGCACCGCCTTGTTCTCCGGGATATCGGGGTAGCGCGGCGGCGGATTGCTGATCAGGAAATAATCCGAGTTGAAGAGGAGCGGGTAGACGTCCGCCCGCCAGTTGAGGGTGGCCAGCTCCTGGATAAAGACGTGGTGATAATCGGTGTAGACCAGGTAGATAAAGTGCTTGCTGTGCACCTGGTGCTCATTCACGACGATCCCGAGCCTGGCCGGGTCAGCGTCACGGTCCGCTTCCACAGCCTGCAGCACGTCAGGCACGATCCAGTAATCACTGTCGGTGCTGCCGCTTGCCGGCAGTTGGATCGAGAGCCCATCGGCCAGGAAGGGTACCTCTTCTTTGATGTTCGCCATGGCGTCGAATGACAGTGCGCTGAACTGGAACAAGGCTGCGACCGCCACGACGCCCAATGCCGACGCGCGTAACCACGCGGGGCGCAGCCGGCCGAGTGCCAGCGCGATGGCGACAGCCAGCGGTGGCAGCAGGGGCATGATATAGCGCGAGTGAATAATGCTCACCTGGATCGAAAAGATAATGTAGGGCATCACTGCCCATAGGAGCAAGATCCACTCCTCCAGGCGCCGCGGGAGCACGCCGCGCCACGAGCCTGCCCGCCGCCAGCGCCACACGGCCAGGATCAGGAGCGCCGCCAGAAGCACCGCTACGTAGAGAGGCGAAAGCTGTTCGTGGATCAAATAGTAGCGATAGCCGCGAAAACCCCACGAGCGCCCCGTCGGCTTGCCGTAGGCATTCAACCAGAACCCGGTCACAAAGTCGATGCGGGTCAGATACCAGCTCCCCGCCACACACGCGCCCACCCCCAGCCCTGCCCACAAGTTGCTCCCCTGTCCGGCGGGCGAGAGGATCAGGTAGCTGGTCGCTGTCCAGAGCAGCCAGGAGAGGGGCACCAACCCGTAGCCGAGCGGCAGCGCCGCCGTGGCAGTCACGTTGGGCACGAACCAGAGGGCGGTCACCGCCAGGCCGATCAGCGAGGCAGCCAGCAGGCGGCGCCACGAGTGCCCGCTCATGGCGGGCGTTCCAGCGCCTGGTCCCTGCACCAGGGCGCGCACGGCGGACCGGAGCGTGCCAGGTGTGACCAGCACAGCCAGCAGGGGCGCCGCCACAAAGGCAGCAAAGGTCCACTTGGTGAGCAGGCCCAACCCCAGGCTGAGCCCGTACAGGAGCGAGTAGCCCCTGTGCCGGAACCGGTCAGCGCGCAGCAGCAGGGCCAGGTTGACGGCCACCCAGGCAAGCAGGGCAAAGTCGATGTAGAGGTAACGGCTCATCGAAAAGACGATGGGGAAGGTCGACAGGACAAAGGCCGACAGCAGGCCTACCCACCATCCTCCCAGGCGGCGCCCAATGTCATACACCGCCCCCAGGAGGAGGATCACAAAGACGCTATTGGCCATGGCTGACACGTCCATCGATACGCCCCCAAGCGCGTAAAAGAGGGTGACGAGCAGGTGCACCAGAGGTGGATAGTAATCGCTCCAGGTGAGGGCGGAAAAGAGGCTCTGCAGGCTCACGCCCTGGCGCAGTGTGTCATAGTAGGCCAGGCTGGTGACCTGGTGGTACATGCGGTCAAAGCTGTACACCACGTCGTTGGCGCTCACCCAGAGCCAGTTGTTAACCAGGTGGAAGGTAATCAGCAAGGCCAGCAGGCCGAGCGCGATCGTCTCCTGCCGTGCCAGCGCGCGGCTGCCGGTGCTGCTTGGTCTCGTCGCCATGGCGTGTGTCACATCCGGTACTTCATGGACCGGCTCCAGATCGGTCGGGATGTCTGCCGATTATAGCGTTTCTACCGGGGCGCGTCAAGTCACCTGGTGCATGGTACAAAAAGATCGGGCGACTGGCTCATCTTCCATTCTGCCAGTGATACGCCTCGGCCTCGCGCCTCGGCGCGTCGCGAACTTGCCTAACCAGCGGGGTGCCCCTATACTATGGCTGGGGCGCCAGCGATCCAGCTTGGCCGCCCCTGTGAGAACCCGTGATAGACAACTTGCCGGCAAAGGAGCAGGGGAGGGAGCATGAAAGCAGTCCGCCTGATCGAGATCGGAAAGCCTGTCGAGATGCAAGAGATACCACATCCCCTTGTGGGTAAGGGGGAGGTTCTGGTGCGCATCAGGGCCGCAGGCATCTGCCACTCGGATGTTCACTATCGTGCCGGCACGTCCGGTGTTGGGGCACTGCCCCAAACACTCGGGCACGAGGTGGCGGGTGTGATCGAGGCGATTGGCCCCGGCGTAACCGGCCTCGCGCCTGGCGATCGCGTCTGCCTGCACTATCTCATCACGTGCGGCGAGTGTGCCTACTGCCGCACAGGCCATGAGCAGTTCTGCACGTCAGGCAAGATGATCGGCAAACACGTGGATGGTGGCTATGCAGAATATATCGCCGTGCCTGCACGCAACGCGGTGCGCCTGCCCGACGATCTTTCTTTTGAGCAGGCGGCGATCATGATGTGCTCGTCGTCCACCTCGTTCCACGCGCTGCGCAAGGCGCGCCTGGCCGCGGGCGAGACCGTCGCGGTGTTTGGCGCCGGTGGCCTCGGCATGTCGGCGATCCAGCTCGCCAGGGCCATGGGGGCGATCGCAGTATATGCAGTAGACATCAACGAGAAAAAGCTGCGCCAGGCCGCAAATTATGGCGCCGTCCCTGTCAATGCCAGTGAGGTGGACCCGGTGGCAGAGATCCGGCGCCTGACGGGCGGGCGCGGTGTGGACGTCTCCGTCGAGGTGATCGGCCTGCCAGTCACGATGGAGCAGGCGGTGCGCTCGCTGGCGGTCCAGGGCCGGGCGGCGCTGGCGGGCATTACCGGCAAGACGATCTCGGTCGACACCTACCACGACATCATCGGCCGCGAAGCCGAGATCATTGGTGCGTCGGACCATCTCCTGTGGGAGCTGCCGATCCTGATCGAGTTCGTCCGCCAGGGCAAGCTCGATCTGTCGACCGTCGTCGCGCGCACGGTGCCCCTCGATGCCGCCGAGATCAACAGCGTGCTCGATGCCCTGGAAGCGTTTGGCGGCGAGGTGCGCACGGTGATCGTGCCCTGATCATGCCGACCGGCCTGGTAGAAGTCACGTTCACGCTGAACGGCCGGGAGGTGACGGTTGCTGTCGAGCCGTCGCGCACATTGCTTTACGTGCTGCGCGAGGTGCTCGACCTGACAGGGACAAAGCAGGGCTGCGATGGCGAGGGGGAGTGCGGCGCCTGCACCATTCTCCTCGATGGGCAGGCGGTGCGTTCGTGCCTGACGCCGATTGCCAAAGTTGCGGGCCGCCAGGTGGTGACCGTCGAAGGGCTGGGGGAGCCGGGCAGCCTCCACGCACTGCAGCAAGCGTTCATCGACCATGGTGCCGTGCAGTGCGGCTATTGTACACCGGGTATGCTCCTCTCGGCGGCGGCGCTGTTGGCGCGCGAGCCCGCACCAAGCGCGGCACAGATCGTAGAGGCATTGGCGGGCAACCTGTGCCGGTGTACCGGGTACCTCAAGATCGTCCAGGCCGTGCAGGCGGCAGCCGCCGAGATGCGCGGCGACCTGCGTCCGGGCCCGTCCGACGGGCCCGACACACGGCCAATCGGGGGCTCGGAAGTGCGCGTCGACGCAGTCGACAAGGTGACGGGCCGCGCGCGCTATGCTGAGGATATCAAAATGCCGGGCATGGCCTACGCCGCCCTCGTGCGCAGTCCCCATCCCCATGCCCGCATCGTGTCGATCGACGTCGCGCCCGCGCTCGCCATGCCCGGCGTCCTCCACGTGCTGACCGCTGCCGACATACCGGGCGTGAACTCACTCGAAGGGTACAGCCGCGATGAGTCGCTCCTGAACCCTGCCGGCGGCTCGGTGCGAATGTTGGGTGACGCCGTGGGCCTCGTCGTCGCCGATTTGCCACAGGCAGCGCAGGCGGGCGCGCAGGCCGTGGCTGTCGAGTATGAGGTGTTGCCACACGTCTATGACGCGCGCGAGGCGCTGGAAGAGGGGGCGCCCGCGGTGCACGCTGAGGGCAACGTCCTCGGCTGCTACGAGATCCTCTACGGCAACCTCGGCGAGGCCATGGCGCGGGCCGAAGAGGTGATCGAGACGCACTACTTTACGCCCTTTGTCGAGCACGCTGCCATGGAGCGCGAGTCGGTTCTGAGCTATGTCGAGGAGGGGCCTGCCGGCGAGCGGCTTGTCGTCGTCGCGGGCCACCAGGAGCCGCACTGGGCGCAGGGGTGGATCGCGCGCCTGTTGGCGCTGCCGCTCGACCGGGTGCGTGTCATCACCCCGCCGACAGGCGGCGCGTTCGGCGGCAAGCAGGATCCGTGGCCCCTGATGGCGGGTGCCCTGGCTGCTTTTCACACGCGGCAGCCCGTGCGCCTTGTCTACAGCCGCCACGAGTCGTTCGCGGCGTCGCCCAAGCGCCACCCCTACCGGATGGATTATCGCGTGGGCGTTACGCGGGATGGCAACTTGACCGGTCTCCAGTTGCGCATCGTGGCCAACACCGGCGCGTACGACTGCGACGGCTGGTATATCCCCCAATACGCGCTCGTCGCCGGGGGTGGGCCCTATCGCTGGCAGGCGGTCGATGCCCGTGCCTGGGCAGTCTATACGAATGGGCCCAAGGCGGGGCAGATGCGAGGTTTTGGCACGCCCCAGTCCACCTTTGGTCGCGAGTGCACCCTCGACGAGCTGGCGGAGCGGCTGGGGATCGATCCCCTGGATCTACGCCTGCAGAACGCGCTCGCCGATGAGGAGGAAACCTTTCTCGGCACCAGGCCGGCCGAGACACTCGGCTACCGCGAGTGCCTGGCGGCGATACGCCCTCACTACCGGCATGCATTGGAGCAGGCTGCCGCGGGCAACCGCGCCGCGGACGGCCCCTGGCGGCGCGGGGTGGGTGTGGCGGGCATGTGGTACCGCTTTGGCAAATCGGGCTCGATCTCTTGCCATGCACAGGCAGAGCTGTGCCTTGACGGCGGCATCACACTCTTTTTCGCTGCGCCCGACTATGGCCAGGGGACGACGACAGTGATGGCCCAGATCGCGGCGGAGACACTCGGAGTCGAAAGGGACAGCCTGCGCCTGGTGAACGCCGACACGGCGCGCACCCTCGACAGCGGCATTCAGGGAGCGTCGCGCAGTACCTATTGGGTAGGTGGCGCCGTCGCTGAGGCGGCCTGTGTCCTCAAAGCACAGATCCTGCGTACCTCTGCCGAGATGCTCGATAGGCCACCAGATAGCTTGATGCTCGACGCCGACTCGGTGGTGGCGCCCGACGGCAGCACGGTGCCGCTGTCGCGCGTTGCGGCCGAGATGGAGCGCATCGGGCTGCGGCGGCGGTTGACAGCAGCCTTTGCACCACAGGTCGACCCCTATCTTGCGCTTGGCGAGCGCCCCGAGTACCTGCCCTTTTTCGTCGCTGGCGCTCACGTGGCGGAAGTGGAGGTAGACGTCACGACTGGTGAGGTACGCGTCGTGCGCATCGTGGCGGCCCATGACGTGGGGCGCGTCATCAACCGCCAGGGGGTGGAGGGACAGATCGAGGGGGCAGTCTTGATGAGCCTCGGCGTAGCGCTGATGGAAGAGTATGTGCCCGGCGCTACCCGTGGGTTGGCTGATTATTACCTGCCTACCTTTTGCTCCATGCCCGAGATCAAAGTCATTCCGATCGAGGTGCCGAGCCGCTGGGGCCCCTGTGGGGCCAAGGGGCTTGGCGAAGCGGCGACGTTGCCGACGGCGCCTGCCATCGTCAACGCCATCTATCACGCGTGCGGTGCGCGCGTGCGACAACTGCCGGCGACGCCTGAACGCGTGCTGGCAGCCATCAAAAAGGAGATGCCATGAAAGTCGTGAAACCGGGTTCCACCGCCCTTTTTCCCGTGCCCGCGGTGCTTGTGAGCTGCGGGGTCCAAGCACCAAACATCATCACCCTCGCCTGGGTTGGCACCCTCTGCTCCGAGCCGCCATCCGTCGGCATCGGCGTGCGCGCGGAACGTTACTCACACGGGCTGATCGTGGAGGCAGGCGAGTTTGTCGTCAACCTGCCGCGTGCAGACCAGGCTGGCATTGTCGACTATTGCGGGCAGGTGTCGGGGCGCGCGGTGGACAAGTGGGCGGCCTGCGACCTGACGCGCGTGCCCGGGACCAAGGTGCGCACCCCGCTTATCGCCGAGTGCCCGGTAGCGCTCGAGTGTGTTGTCAGCCATCAACTGGCGCTCGGCACGCACGATCTCTTTGTTGGCGAGGTCGTTGCCGTCCAAGTCGACGAAGCCATGCTCGATGAAAGGGGCCGGATCGACTATGGGCGGGTCAACCCCATGGCGTACGTGGGGGGCTACTACTATGGAGTGAATGAGCTGCTGGGCCGTTTTGGTGACTGGCGCAAGGGGGGCCGGTAACAAAAAAGCGTCGAGTGGTGCCTACTCTTCGCCCTCCGCGGCGACGATCTCGGCCATTTGTGCCTGGAGCCGGCTGCGCGCCTCGTCGATGTGAATATCCTCGATGAGGGCCAGCTCACCTGCCAGCAGCACCTCGGCGCGCTGCAGCAGCTTGCTATCGCGCTCTGTCAGGCGGTGAAGCTCGTCGTGCCACGCCAGGTCACGCATCACCTCGACGGCCGCTTCCAGGTCGGCCCCCTTGAGCCGCTCTTCGATGTTTGCCTGGCGCTCGCGAAAATCGGACGACAGAGTGGCAGGCGGGGTGTGCATCAGCTTGAGTAGCTGATCGAGTGCCTGCCTGTCGAGGGCAAGCCGCAGGCCGAGCTCGTCGGCCCGCGCTACAGGGGTCATCAGTGTGCCCCCTTCGGCGAGCAACTGGATGACATAATATTCTTTTGGATCCCCTACCACCTGCCGGCGTTCAACCCCGGTGATGATGCCAGGCCCATAGCCAGGATGAACGACCTTGTCCCCGAC
>JAFGIA010000263.1 GCA_016929795.1 Anaerolineae bacterium | reverse complement strand
TTCGATACGAGCAGCGCATTGATCTCGCCATTGCGCCCAAAAAAGTCCTGCGCCCAGGCGAGCGGCGCAATGACCGCTGGAACAGCACCGCTCAGTCCACCGTCGGGCACCACGCCAGCCGCTTCTACCTGCGTGGGCATGCCCTTGACGAGGAGCAGTGTGTCGCCCGGCGATACGTCCAGCTCGCGGGCAAGAGATTCGTTAACGAGCACCTGGCCCGGCTGGAGGTCGGCCAGCCCGGCGGGCAGCGCCAGGCCCTCGCCGGCGATCAGGTCGATGCCGCGCACCTGGGCGCCGGCTTCCGACAGGCTCGACGCGGCGCTGGCTACAGGGAGCGTCTGGATGAGTGCGGCGGCCAGGCCGTCGAGCGTCTCACCATCGACCAGGGGAGCCGCAGCCCCTGCCACGGCGGCGTCAAACCAGCCGGCTCCTTCATCGCCACGATCTGGCGCCGAGCTCAAAAAGCCGCCGCCGGCCGTCGCCACCGGGCTGGTGCCGATCTGCTCGTCCACCGCGCCCAGGCTCTCGTACACGCCGGCCTTGGTCGAATAGTCGATCGTGTCACCGATGCCGAGCGCACTGGTGATGATCATTGTCGACAGGGCCAACCCTCCGATCACCAGCGCCGTCTGCGACTTGCGCCGGGGCAGATTCCTCAGTCCGAGCCGGAACGGCAGTGGATAGAACCACGCGCTCACCGCCACCAGGGCCACGATCAGGCCCGAGGCGACGAGGAGGGCGATTAACAATGTGTCTGCAGGGATACCGAATATTTCGTTCATGTTCTCTCCTGAAAAATGGGAAATTGGAAGCTAGAGATTGGAGCAGGCGCACATGGGCAGCCCAGTTTCTCATTTCTCATTTCTAATTTTTGATTTCTACAGACTCGGGCGCAGGTACCACCATCTCGCGCTGGCAGTCCTCGCACAGCCCGTCCCGAATGGTGATGATCCGGTCTGCCTGGGCGCCAATGTTCGGGTCGTGGGTGACGATCACAAAGGTCTGGCCATTCTCGCGGTTGAGCTGGCGCATCAGGTCGAGGATCTCTTGGGCCGTTTTCGAGTCGAGGTCGCCTGTTGGCTCGTCGGCCCACACGATGGCGGGGTTGTTGACCAGGGCGCGGGCGATGGTGACACGCTGGCGCTGGCCACCCGATAGCTCGCCAGGGAGCTGGTCTACCTGGCCGGCGAGGCCGACCTTTTCGAGGGCCTCGAGCGCCTTGCGCCGCGCGGCGCGGGCGTCGGGGCGGCGGCCAGCTAGCAGCAGCGGCATCTCGACGTTCTCGACAGCCGATAACACAGGCAGCAGGTTGTAGAACTGAAAGACAAAGCCCATGTTGGCCGCACGGTAGGTCGTGCGCTCCTTGTCACTCATCGCCGCCAGGTCGCGGCCATCGATCTCGATCACGCCGCTATCGATCTCGTCCAGGCCCGACAGCGTGTTGAGCAGCGTCGTCTTGCCCGAGCCGGAGGGGCCCATCACAGCCACCATCTCGCCGCGCTGCACTTCGAGGTCGACCCCACGCAGGGCCTCGACCATCACCTTGCCAGTGTTGTACGTCTTTTTGATCCCCTGGGCGCGAATGATCGCGTCAGAGCCTGCTTGCGGTTTGTTTCCGTTGTCTGACATGATTGCATCCTCCTCTTGAAACTGGGAACATTGTAGCACATGATTCAGAATTTGTCAAGTATTTGTACATCTTATTAACACATTTTTAATGGGGCGGGAACTTGTCCTCTAGCGCTTTCCAAGTTATACTGGTGCCTGGGCCTCTTTTCCAGGCCGCGGTGATGTGTCGGGAAAGGGTCCGGCAAGAGCACCAGCCAGCTACGGGAGGCGATCACGGTGGACAGGTTCGACGAGTTGGCACAGGAATTCCGGAGCGTGGTGGCGGGCAGGGCACGCTGGCTCGATACCATTGTACCGCCCCTCCTCTTTCTGATCATGAACGCGTGGCTTGGCTTCCGCACCGCCGCCTGGGCAGCGCTCGCCGCTGGCGGGGTGATCACGCTGCTCAGGCTGGCACGTCGCGAGTCGCCCCTCTACGCGCTGGGCGGGATCGGAGGGGCGGCGCTCGCGGCGGGGCTGGCGTGGCTCTCGGGCACAGAGGCCGGCTACTTTTTGCCGGGCATCGTCACGGGCGTGCTCACCGTTGCCGCGCTCCTGGTGAGCATTGCAGCACGCCGCCCACTCGTGGCCTGGACCAGCCACCTGGCCCGCCGCTGGCCGCGGGGCTGGTACTGGCACCCCCGGGTGCGCCCGGCTTATACGCAGGTTACCTGGATCTGGTTCGTCTACTTTGGCCTGCGCACCGCCTTGCAGCTCTACCTATTTGGCGCCCAGGCGACCGGAGCCCTGGCCGCCGTGCAGATCGCCCTCGGCTGGCCGGCGACGGTGGTGCTCCTGGCAGTCAGCTACCTGTATGGTACGTGGCGGTTGCGCGCCCTCGGGGGGCCCAGCGTGTCCGAGTTCGAGGCAGGCACCCCGCCGCCGTGGCAGGGCCAGCAACGTGGCTTTTGACCAGCCCCTGGTTCCCGAGACGCAGAGCAAACAACAATTAATATGACTCTTATTGACAAAATAAGCCGTATGGTGTATACTATTCTCTTGACAGGTAGGCAGCGTGCGGCTCGGACGATGCCCATCTGTCAATATTGGGCCATAAAAAGGGGGGAATCAGCGTGCCATCTGGGCCACAGCTCGTCGAAAAACTACAGGTCTTGAACGACATTGCCACCAGCTTGAACGGTGCGGTGGACGTGCGCGCTGTGCTCGACAGTGCGCTGGCCAAGCTCGTCGATCTGATGGGGCTTGACTCTGGATGGATCGCCTTGATCGACCCGGAGACAGACGAGCCAGGCGCCGAGCTGCGCTTCAGGCTGGCCGCACACCATAACCTGCCGCCGGCCCTTGACCCGGCGAGCGAGCACGCGTGGGGCGGCAAGTGCACGTGCCAGCGCATGTATGAAGCCGGAGAGTTGACGGGGGCCTACAATGAGGTACAATGCAGCCGGCTTCACCGGGTGGAGGGCGACAGGCGTGGGCTGGCGGTTCACGCATCGGCCCCTTTGCGCTCGGGCCAGCGCAAGCTCGGCATTCTGAACGTCGCCGCCTGCGACTGGTCCTCGTTCACCCCGGAAGCGCTGGCGCTGCTGACGGCCGTTGGCAACCAGATGGGGATCGCGATCGAGCGGGCACAGCTCTACGACCTGCTGCGTGAGCAACGCGTGCAGGAGCAGGCTGCTCTCCTCGACCTGTCGAACAAGCTCCTGCACGGGCTGGTCCTCGACGATCTCGTCGAGGATCTACTCGACCAGGTGCGCCAGGTGATCGAGATCGACGCCGCTGCCCTCCTCTTGCCCGACTCGACCGACACCATTCTCCACTTTGCCGCTGCCCAGGGCTGGCAAACGGACCCGGTGGCGGCAGGGCGGCAGGTGCCGCTGGACGGCGCGAGCGGGCCGGCGCAGGTGATGCGCAGTTGCCAGCCGCTGCAGGTCGACGACCTGTGGGCGTCGGACCCCACCGATTGGACGCCCGAGTGGCTGGTGGCCGAGGGCTTTCGTGGACATGCCGTCATCCCCCTGCTCGTCGACGACGACTCCATCGGCGTGCTGGTGGCAGACCAGCGCCAGCCACGCCACCTCAGCGTGGACGACATCCGCCTGCTGCAACTGATGGCCAACCAGGGAGCCGTCGCCATCGAAAAGGCCCGGCTGCACGACAAAGAGCTGGAGATGAAAGTGCTGGAAAAAGAACTGGCACTGGGCCACGAGATTCAACTCAGCTTGCTGCCTGCGGCACCGCCCAAGCTGCCTGGCTGGGACCTGGCGGCCTACTACCAACCCGCACGCGAGGTAGGCGGCGACTTTTACGACTTGATCCAGTTGCCAACAGCGCCCGACCGGCTGGGCGTGGTCATTGCCGACGTGACGGGCAAGGGCGTGCCGGCCGCGCTCTTTATGGCGCGCACGTGTGCCATGGTCCGCACGGCGGCCCTGCAAGGGCAGGGGCCGTCCCGGGCACTCGACCAGGTCAATGCGCTGATCATTGACCACCGGCGGTCGCCCATGCTCGTGACGGTGCTCTACGCGGACCTTGACACACGCACCGGGCGGCTGGTGTACGCCAATGGCGGCCACCTGCCAACACTCTGGTACCAGGCCGCGACCGGCACCATCGAAAAGCTGGCCATGCCAGGCATCATCCTCGGGGCACTGGATCAGATCGATCTGAAAGAGGGAGAGATTGACATGGCACCGGGTGACCTGCTCGTCTTTTACACCGACGGCGTGACCGAAGCGATGAATGCCCGGCACGAGCTTTTCGGCGAAGAGCGACTCATCGACGTCGTGGCTGGTGCCGCGGCGCAAGGCACCGGTGCTGCAGGTGTGATCGACGCCCTGGTCGGCGCGGTGCGCGCCTATGGCGACGACACACCCCAGGCCGATGATCTGACCCTGGTCGCGATCAAGCGGGATGCCTGATGCGCCGAGCGGCAGTTCATGCCCCACCCATTCCGCCGGTGTGGGCACCAATATACACCATTTGACATCAACCAGAGGCTGTGGTATCCTTCAAACGACGACATGCTTGCGGAGAGACGGGGAATGGCGACGCTGTGCTTGCATGCTGACCTGACCGATATGACCACCATCCGCGATTTTGTAGCTGACTGTGGCTGCGATCTCGGGCTGGATCTGGAGACGATCGAGGCTTTTCAGCTTGCCGTCGACGAGGCGTGTACGAATGCAGTGGAGCATGGCTACGATGGACACGCCGGCGCCATCGAGGTGACCATGGAGGCCGAGAACGATCAGGTGTGTGCGACGGTGCGCAACTGGGGCGCTCCTTTCGATCCCGACTTGGTCCCGATCCCTGACGTGAACGCCCCACTGGAAAAACGTGCCCTCGGAGGCCTCGGCGTGTTCCTGATCCGGCAGCTCATGGACCACGTCGAATTCAAGTTCGACCCTGTGAAGGGCAATACACTGACCATGATCAAACACCGAAACAGGAGGGAATCGTGACGATCGATTTGAACATGCTCCAGATGCAAGGCCGCGTGCCTGTCACAGTGCTTCAGCCTCGTGGCGCGATCGACGCTTCCAACTATCTTGACCTGATTGCCGCGGCGCAGCAGGCTTATACGGCCGGGGCGCGTGACCTTCTCCTCGATCTCGGCCAGGTGACCTATATGAGCAGCTCGGGCATCGTCGCGCTGCAGAGCATCGGCGCGCTCGTGCGTGGCGACGCCCTGCCCGACCTGGAGTCGGGCTGGGGCGCCTTGCGCGCGATCGACCGTGACCGCGACGCCGGCATGCAGGCACACTTCAAGCTGCTGAACCCCCAGCCCCAGGTGGACAGGGTGCTGAACACCGTAGGGATGACACGTTATCTGCAGGTGTTTGCCAGCCTGGATGAGGCGCTCGCTTCTTTCTAGCGAGGCGATCGAGGTCGCGAGCGGGGCAAGCGAGGGAGCGCGCCTTACCGTGCGGCTGCCAGCGTGGACGGATTGGTATATTGGTAGATTGGGTTATCCAATCTACCAATATACCAATCTACCGTTTCTTTACTCGGCCAGCGCCTCGAGCATGGCCGGGATCACCTGCCGCGCGTCGCCGACGATCGCCAGGTTGGCCACCTTCATGATCGGCGCCTTTTCATCGGGGTTGATGGCGACCACGTAGCCGGCTTCTTGCAGGCCGAAATAGTGGTACACATCGCCGGATAGGCCACAGGCGACGTAGAGGTCGGGCTTGACTGTCTCGCCGCCCACGCCCACTACCTGCTTTTCGTCGATCCACCCCTCGTCGAGGGCACCGCGCGAGCCGGCGACCACGCCACCCAGCGCCTGGGCGAGCTGCTCGACCAGCGCGAACCCGTCGCCGTCGCCCATGCCCCGCCCGGCCGACACCACCACGCGCGACTTGCGCAGTGGCGGCTGCGGCAGAGAAAAGTCGACATCGAGGTCGAGCCACTCCAGCCGCCCCTCGGCGCCCGACAGGTCGACGTCGACGCGCTGCACGTCGCCCGACCGGTAGCTGTCGGCGTAGGGCTGACGGAAATAGCCCGGCTCCAGCGTGGCGATCTGCGGCTTGCGCTCGGGGCAGGCGTAGGTATAAAAGATCTCGCCGCCCATCACCGGCGACGTGCCGAGCAGCAGGCGCTCGGCCATGTCCATGCTCAGCTCGGTGCAGTGGCTCATCAAGCCGGTATCGAGGCGCTGCGCCAGCCGGGGCGCCACGTCGTTGCCCAGCTCGCTGGCGGGCAGCAACACGATCTCGGGGTGGTATTCATCCACCAGCGCGGCCAGGGCATGGGTGTAGGTCTCGGGCCGGTACTCGGCCAGGGCCGGGTCGTCGGCCACGAGCACCCTGTCGGCACCATACGAGATCAGCTCGTCGCCAACGGCCTCGACGCCATCGCCCAGCAACACACCATACACGTACACGCCGATCTGATCCGCCAGCTCGCGCGCCTGCCCCACCACTGCCGCGCTGGCAGGGGTCAAGCGGCCAGCCTCGGCTTCGGCCACCGCCCACACATTGCGGTACCCCTCGCCCACCGGCTCGGCAACCCCACTGCCTTCTTCTTCCCAATCATCTATGAAGCTAAAGTCCATATTCTCCTCCCAATCCGGTAAAGTGGTAGATTGGTAAACCGGTAAATTGGTTGACCACCAACCAAGCTACCAATCCACCAATTTACCAATCTACCTGGCAGATATGATTCGCTCCATTCTGAGCACACCGATGGCATCGCGCGCCACGTCCGCAGCGGCGCCGCGGTAGCGCTCGGCCTCGGGCAGGGGCGGCGGAAAGCCCTCGCGGCGGAATGCCAGTTGCGCAGCCAGATCCTGCTCCGACAGCCCCAGGTCGGCGGCGCCCCACGTCATCACACTCCAATCGCGATAGGCGCTCATGATGCGCGCCCCCGGTGGGTAGCGCGGAGGGAAAGCCTCAGAGGCGACGGTGACCACCGCGGGCAGTGGCACCTGCACGGCGGCATAGCCACTGCCCCAGCGACGCGTGGCCTGCAGGGCGCCCTCGGCCCCGGATGCGGGCCCTGTCACCTCGTACGCACCCGTCACCTGGGCATAGTCGAGCGCCTCGGCCAGCCGCGGGCCGATCTGCCCACCGCCCGAGTCGCTCGACGCACTCCCGGCAACCACCACGTCGGCCCCGCCCAGCTTCGCCACCGCCGCCGCCAGGATGCGCGCCACGCCCGCCACATCGGCATCAGCAAACCCCTCGCCGGTGAGCAGGACCGCCTCGCCGGCGCCCATCGCCAGTGCCTCGCGCAGCGCGTCCTCGGCGCGGGCCGGGCCGGCGCTGATCGCCGTCACGGTGCTGTCGCCGCCCGCCGCCTCCTGCAGCCGCAGTGCCGCCTCAATCGCCGCCTTGCTCGCCGGATCGACGATATATTCCTCGCGGTTGATAAACATCCGCTCCTTGTCCCTGCGGAACGTCACGCCCGCCGGGTCGAGGATCTGTTTGACCAGCACAACTATTTTCATAGCTCATTCTCCTCTCGATCGCATTGCGCCGATGCTTGAAGCAATCGGTGGCCCCGGTGTGAGGGGAGATTGCTTCGCTGCGCTCGCAATGACAAGAGTCCAAGGTGCACTTTCGAATAAGGCCCAAGCCCCCATCCTCGGGGGCGGCCCGGGACGGGCCCGGGAGCTTATTTGAAAGTCATTGCGGCTAGGTCGAGATGCGCATGCCGTAGGGCCGGAACATGTTGGACGCGATGACAATGCGCTGGATCTCGTTCGTGCCCTCAAAGATCTCGGCAATACGTGCGTCACGCCAGCCGCGCTCCACCCAATGGTCGCGGCTGTAGCCGAGGGCGCCGTGAATCTGGAGCGCCTTGTCGATGCAGCGCGAGGCTACCTCCGAGCCAAAGAGCTTGCACATCGCCGCCTCGGCGATGTGTGGCTGGTGGGTGTCGATCAGCCACGCGGTGCGGTAGACCAGGGAGCGCAGCGCTTCGATCTCGGTGGCCATGTCGGCGATCATAAAGTACACCGACTGCTTGGTGGCGATCGGGACGCCAAATTGCTCGCGCGCCATCGCCCATTGCATCGCCCCTTCCATCGCTCCCTGGGCGCCGCCAAGGCAGGCAGCCCCGAGGCTGGCGCGGCCAATGTCGAGCGTCTTCATGAAGGTGAGAAAACCGGCACCGAACTGGCCGAGTACATTCTCTTTCGGCACGCGCACGTCCTGGAACACGCACTCGGCCGTCGAGCTGCCGCGGATGCCCATCTTGTTCTCCAGGCTGCCGATGCTAAAGCCAGGCGAATCAGTCTCCACGATGAAGGCGGTGATGCCGCCGTAAGCACCGAGCGCCGGGTCGGTCACAGCCATGACCGTGATGATGTCGGCAATGTCGCCATTGGTGATAAACACCTTGGCGCCATTGATCACGTACTCGTCGCCGTCGCGCACCGCCGTGGTTTTGATCGCTGCCGCGTCCGATCCCGCCTGCGCCTCAGTCAGGCCAAAGGCGCCGATCGCCTGGCCGCTGGCCAACGGCACCAGAAATTTTCGCTTCTGCTCCTCCGTGCCGTCGAGATGAATGCACATGGCCGCGATGCCAATGTGGGCGCCGATGACGGTGGCCGTGCTGGTGCACACCTTGCCCAGCTCCTCCATCATGATGCAGTAGCCGGTCTCTCCGCCGCCCATGCCGCCGTACTGCTGCGGAAAGGGCACGCCGAGCAGGCCCAGCGGTGCAGCCTTTTTCAGCGTCTCGAACGGCACACGGTGCTCGGCGTCGATCGTCTTGGCCAGCGGCGCGATCTCGTTCTCGGCAAAGTCGCGCACCATGCGCCGAAAGAGCTGGTATTCCTTAGGGAAGCTGAAATCCATATCTTCCTCTCTTTCAACGTGTGAACGTGTGAACGTTTGAACGTTTGAACGTCCCTACGGTTTGATGTCCATGCCTTCCTTGGCGTACATGTCGCGTGCGATCAGGAACTGCTGGATCTGGCTGGTGCCGTCGACGATCTCCAGGGCGCGGCAGTCGCGATAGTAGCGCTCGATGGCGTAATCCTTCATGTAGCCATAGCCGCCATGTACCTGCACCATGTTGTCGGTCACCACACCCGCCACGCGCGCGCCAAAGAGCTTGGCGATCGCCGCCTGCCCGGCGTAGGGCTGATCCGTGTCGGCCAGCCATGCCGTGTGCGCCACCAGGGCCCTGAGGGCTTCGATATGCGCCTTGGCATCGGCAATATAGTTCTGGATCGCCTGCTTCTGCGCGATCGGGACCTCGAACTGGATGTGCTCCATCGAGAACTTGACCGCCTCTTCCAGCGCCCGCTCCGCACCGCCCAGCGACAGCGCCGCCATGCCCAGCTTGCTGAGCGTCTGTGCCTCGCGCGCAATGTCGAGCCCCTTGCCCTCGGCGCCCAAGCGGTTGCCCACAGGCACGCGCACGCCGTCCAGATAGACCGTATTGCACGTCACGCCCCGCATGCCGAGCGTCTTTTCTCGGTAGCCCACCTTCAGCCCTGGCGCGTCATTCTCCACCAGGAACGCCGTCAGGCCGCCTGGCCCCTGGTCGTTGGCCTCCACCTGCGCAAAAACGAGAAAGAGACCGGCGAGCGCCCCGTTGCACACCCAGCTCTTGCTCCCCTTGAGCAGGTATTCGTCCCCCTCGCGCACCGCCGTTGTGGCCACCCCCGACATGTCGGACCCGGCGCTGGCCTCGCTGTAGCCAAAGGCGCCCAGCCTCTCGCCGAACGACAGCGCCTCCAGGTACGCCTCCTTCTGCTCGTCGGTGCCGTGATCCAGCAGCGGCTTGACCACCAGGCTGTTGTGCACGCTGAGCGTCAGCGCTGTCGACATGTCGGCGCGCGCAATCTCTTCCAGCATCAGCATGTAGGTGTAGACGTCCAGCCCGCACCCGTCCATCTCTTCTGGCACCAGTGCCGACCAGAACCCCTGGTCCACCGCCTTTTCAAGGATCGAGCGCGGCGGGTCCTCCGCCTGGTCGATATGCTCGCCCTCGGGCCGGATCTCTTTGGTGCAAAAGTCGGCGAACATCTTTTTGAACATCAACTGGTCTTCGGTGAGTCGAAAGTCCATAGGTGTTCCTCCTCACGAGGGGTATTTCATGGGTCGGTTGGCATTCTGCCAACCGACCCATGAAATACCCGAACGGTGGACTACCGGTCCTTGAATTGCGGCCGTCGCTTTTCCAGGAAAGCCGAGACACCTTCGCGCATGTCCTCGGTTTGCGTCAGGCTGGCAAAGATCCGCGCTTCGTTTTCGATGGCGCCGTCGAGGTTCATCTCCGCCCCCTCGTACACGGCCTGGAGGGCAGCGGCCAGGGCCGGCCCACCCCACATCGACAGCGCCTTGGCCCAGCGCTTGGCCTCGCGCACCACCGAGCCCACGGGCACCACCTTGTTCACCAGGCCGATGCGGTACGCCTCCTGCGCCTTGATATTGCCGCCGCCGAGGATGATCTCGAGGGCGTTGCCCTTGCCCACCAGGCGCTGCAAGCGCTGCGTGCCGCCCCAGCCGGGGATGATGCCCAGCTTGATCTCGGGCTGGCCGAACTGCACGCTGTCCTCGGCCAGGCGGATGTGGCAGGCCATGGCCAGCTCGTTGCCGCCCCCCAGGCACGCGCGGCCGTTAATGGCGGCGATCACTGGCTTTTTCGAGAGCTCGATCTTGCGGAACAGGATCTGCCCTGCACGCACCACCTGGTACGCCTGGTCAGCATCCTTAATGGCATTGATCTCGTTGATGTCGGCGCCCGCCACAAAGAACTGCCCCGCGCCCGTGATCACAATCACCTTCACCGTGTCATTCGCCGTCACTTCGTCGAACGCGTCATTCAGGTCAGTCACCGTCTGGGTGTCGAATGCATTGGCCGGTGGGTGATCGATCGTCAGCACCGCCGTCCGGTCCTCAATATTAACTTTCAGGTTTTGATACTCGGCCATTGTCTAGCAAGCTCCTTTCTTTCCTTCCCGTGATGTGTGCCGGTTGATGCGCGCGCATCAGCCGGCACACGACAGAACCTATAGTGCCCACTCCATAAAGCCGCGCCCCGTGGCCTTGCCCAGGTCGCCGGCCTTTACCTTCTGGTAGAGGATCGCCACCGGATGGAAGCGGTCGCCGAACTCTTTTTCGAGC
>JAFGIA010000262.1 GCA_016929795.1 Anaerolineae bacterium | reverse complement strand
GTTCACAAGGATTTTGTCACAAATCTGAAATCCGCCAGGGTGTGGGGGAGCGGTGTGTACGATGGCCAGGTTGTCGGGCGCGACCACCTCCTGAAAGAAGGAGATGTTGTCGAGCTGCGCACCTGAGGCAGCCGTTACTCGCCTGGCTTTGGCGGCTTGGGTGGTTTCGGCGGTTTCGGAACGTCTGGCGGCTCTGGCACATCCGTCGCGTCAGGCACGTCTGTCGGCTCGGGCACTTCCGTCACATTCAGAGGCTCGGTTGGCTTCGGCGTGAGGGTTGGCCTGGCCGTGGGTCTGTGTGTGTTTGTCGGCCTGGGTGTTGGTTTGCGCGTCTCGATTGGTTTCGGCGTATCCGTGGCGACCGGTTCCGGCGTATCCGTGGCGGCCGGTTTCGGCACATCCTCCGAAGCAGGCGTCGTGGCTGCCGCTCCGGCGGTTGGCTCTGGCAACGGGGTGTAGCTGCCGGACGCGGTGGGCAGGGCGGATGGGGCGGCATCCGTACCGGTGCTGGTTGCCGTAACCGACGTTCCAGTTCGTTCGGCCCCAGCCGGTGCAGGCAGGCCGGGCGAGGGGACTTCGCCCATGGCAGGGAGTGGCGAAACGCCGGGCCACATCACCGCAAAGCGGGTGGCAGCAGCGCCTGTCCGTGCCCTGTTGGCAGCGAGCGCCGCTTGTAATTGAAGCCTGTAAGGGGCAGGAGCGACTGCCAGCAGATCGGCCAGCTTTTGCTCCTGGCGTGCCCCTACTTCCATCACCTCCCGGAGGAGCGGCCCCGCCAATTCAGGTGGCATCGTCTCGGTGCAGGCAAGCGCCGCATCGACGTGCAGCCCAATCTCGTCCAGGGTGGCTGCGTCAAAGATGCCGAGCTCAAGCAGTTCTTCGAACTCGTGCAGGCGCCGGTCTGCCAGATAGAGGTAGAGACTTCCCCTGTCGTTCGACGGCGTAAACCAGATCCAGGCTGCCTCACTTGCCCGCTTGACACCGTACAAGCCGGAGCCTGGCAGCGCATTGATCGAGGTTTTGACGACCACTGAGGAGAAGAGCAGGGCGATGAGCAGTGCCGCCAGGAGGGCAAGGCGCAGTTGCAGACGCCCTGGATTGAACCGGCGTGCCTTGCCCCGCTGCGGCTGCGCCAGGCGAGCCGCCTCGCGCGACGTCACAATCCGGTGTTCGATTCTGGCACGCACACCTCGGGGCATCACCGGCCTGAGGGCATGGCGCAACTCCAGGGCAGCACGCAGAAGTGGCTCCAGCTCGTCACGCAGCTCGGGGTGCATGGCGGGCAACTGGGCGCACACTTGATCCTCGTCCAAGATCTCCGCGAGGAACTCTTCGACGAGGTCATCCATCTGCCAGTCCATTCACAGAACCTCTTCTTCCTCCAGCAACCGGCTGAGCGTCGCCAGCGCCCGGTGCTGCAGCGACTTGACCGCTCCAGGAGTCTTTCCCAACGTCTCGGCGATCTCTGCCAAGCTCATCTCCCCTATGAAGCGCAGTACGATCACATCCTGCTGATCTTCTGTCAACTGGGCAACCAAGTTGATTGCCGTTGCCCACTCTGCCTCAGCCTCCAGCTCGTCACCCGGCTGTGGACCACGTGCTGGCAGCGTCTCTGGCAAGCCAACTTCTTGTCGCCGGTTCTGTCGACGATAATAGTCGACGGTGCGTGCATAGGCGATTCGATACAACCATGCACGAAAAGGCCGGTCTAAAACCTGGTAGCCTGGGAGACCCTCCAAAACCTTCAAAAACACCTGCGCCGTCAGGTCCTCGGCCACGAGATCGTCGCACACGCGCGCGCGGATGTAGCGATAGATGACGTCGACATTGCGCCTGTAGAGCTCGACGATGGCATATTCCTCTCCCTGCTTTGCGAGCTCGATCAGCCGCGCCTCTGTCGACGCTGAACTAGCCGTATTCGAAGTTGTCTCGAATTCCGGATCCTGCTGTCTCACTATTAATACCGCTCAAACGGCGGAAAAGTTACGAAGAGCGTGCATTCATGCGTGAAGTGCACGTCCTGCCGCCGCAAGAGCTGCCTCCTGCACAATTTCAGCCAGCGTCGGATGCGCATGGCTCGTGTCGCCCAGCGCTTCGTCCGTGTATTCGAACGCCAGCGCCACCCCCGCTTCGCCCAACAATGTCGTCGCCTCGGCCCCAAAAATGTGGACGCCGAGGATCTCGCCGTAACGGGCCTCGCTCACTACCTTGGCCATCCCCTCCGTGTGGCCCATCAGCAGCGCCCGGCCGTTGTTCCTGTACGGGAAGCGCCCCACGCGCACGTCGTAGCCCCGCTCTCGTGCCTGCTCCTCTGTCAGACCCACGGCACCCACTTCCGGGTGAGCATACACCCCGCGCGGCATCCTGTCATAGTCCAGCGTCGCTGCCTGGTGCCCGGCAAGCTGCTCGACCACGGCGATCCCCTCTGCCGACGCCACATTCGCGAGCGGTGGCGACGGCGTCACGTCACCGATGGCAAACACGCCAGGCACACTGGTGCGCATCCACTCGTCTACGACGATGAACCCGCGTGGATCTCGCATTACGCCTGCGGCTTCAAGCCCCAGGCCATCGGTCACCGGCTCGATCCCGATCGACACCAGCAGGGCATCCACAGAGATTGTCTCCTCC